>NZ_ADJN01000063.1:0-77964 GCF_000178095.1 Peptostreptococcus anaerobius 653-L
ACTAAGGTCTCTCTCTTTTTAAAATACATTATATACCACATATGCCTATCTACTATAAAAATATATGCTTATTAAAGTTCAACTTTATTTATTATAACACCCAAGTCAGACAGGTATTTTTCAAGTCCAGCATATGATATAGTCACTGTCTTATGGTTTACATTTGGATGAAAGTTTAACTGGTCTTCACCAACTAGCTTTTTCTCTATAAAGAAGTTAACCACCTTCTCCCTGTCATTTATAAGTGAAAAAGGATTTACAGAACCAGGAAGAAGATTTAGGACCTTCTCCAGTCTTTCAGCTGATGCAAAAGATAGTCTAGTAGAACCTATCTTTTCCTTAAGCCCCTTTACATCGACCTGTGCATTATCTGTGCAGCTTATCAAATAATATTTGTCACCCTTAGCATTTCTAAAAAATAGGTTCTTACAATGAACTCCATGAGCCCTGTCTTTTATTGATTCAAGGTCTGCTGCTGTATATACAGGTTCATGCTCTATAACTGAGTAATCAATACCTAGTGAATCTAACTTATCGTATATCTGCTTTTCATTTTCTAAAATCTCCATAATAATCCTCCTAATACCATTCAATATTATTTTAAATTGATTATACCATACTAACCTTGTAATCACAATTATCACACCCTTACTATTAAACAATATAATCTGCAAGTCGGACTAGTGGCTAGATCTTTAAATCAGGACACGCAACTATATCTTGTATCTAATTCTTATAACCAAGTATTTAAATTTCGATATATAGTTGATATAGCTGATATCTCCTAATATACAAATATTTTTTCACCACTTCATTTTAAAAAGCTTAGTAGCATATGTATATGAAACTTTATTAACCTATATTATGATTATATTGATACCAGATTACACATTATATAATTAAGTTTTATTTTTTTTCAAGTCTTTTTGAAGAAAAAAATCACTTGTTTTATCCTGTGAAATAACGTATACTTATTAAGGGTAAGGTACAATATATTGTAGATTAGGCAGACTTTAAATCTATATATTGTGTTGCCTCTTGTTTTTAACGATATATTGCCCCAAGAAAATATAACTTGGCAGTATGTATTAAAACAGCTAGGTATGGGTACAAATTTATATGTAGAGTTTTTAAGTTATTTTTTTGATGGTAAACTTGTTTTTAATACTCTATATAGCAAAACAGCAATTATTTATTAATATATTTATAAGAGCTATATGGTTTTAAATGCAAGTGATATAAATATTATGGAAAGTGAGTGAGTATTAATGCTTGTAATGAAAAGAGATGGTAGTAAGGTAGATTTTGATAGATCTAAAATAAGGATAGCGGTTGAAAAAGCTATGAAAAATGGTAGTGGATTGTATCACCCAGACATAGCAGAGGCAGTTGCTAGAGACTGTGAAAACTATTTTTTAAGCCTAGACGAAGAACCTACTATTTATAAAATTGAGGGTTATGTGTATGATAGATTAATCCATTATAATCACAGTGAAACAGCGAGGGCCTACGAAGGATATAGGGCAGTTCAACAGTTCAAAAGACAAGTAAATACTACAGACGATTCTATACTTAACCTTATGAAGAAGTCTAATGAGGATGTCATGATGGAGAACTCAAATAAGAATGCCATCATATGCTCTACTCAGAGAGACCTTATAGCGGGCGAGGTATCTAAGGACATAGCTAGAAGAAAACTAATACCACCACATATAGTACAGGCACATGATGAAGGAGCCATACATTGGCATGATATGGACTATACTCTTCAGCCAATATTCAACTGCTGTCTTGTAAACATACAGGATATGCTAGATAATGGTACAGTAATCAACGAAAAAATGGTTGAGTCTCCTAAGTCTTTCTCTACAGCGTGTACAGTAACTACACAGATCATGGCTCAGGTAGCTAGTAACCAGTATGGTGGACAGTCTATAAGTATCAAGCACCTAGCTCCATACCTAAGAAGGACTAGGGACAAGTTTTACAATCTATACCTTGAAAAATATAATGATGAAAAACTAGCTGACGAAATAGCTGATGACATGATGAGAAAAGACCTAAAAGATGGTGTGCAGACTATCAGGTACCAGCTATCTACTCTTATGACTACTAATGGTCAGGCGCCATTTGCTACGATCTACCTAGAAGTAGAAGAAGGAAATGAATACGAAGAAGAGATGGCCCTAATCTGTGAGGAAATGATTAAGCAGAGACTTGAAGGTATGAAAAACTATAAGGGACAAAACATAGGTGAGGCCTTCCCTAAGCTAGTATACTTACTAGATGAATCTAACTGCCTTGAAGGTGGTAAATATGACTATATAACACGCCTAGCAGCTGAGTGTACTGCCAAGAGACTAGTGCCTGACTACCAGAGTGCTAAAATCATGAAGGAAAACTATGCTGGTTGTGCCTTCCCACCAATGGGTTGTAGGTCGCACTTGTCTCCATGGATTGACAAGGATGGAAACTACAAGTGGTATGGAAGATTTAATCAAGGTGTAGTATCCCTAAACCTACCTCAGATAGCTATCCTGTCAAAGGGTAAGATGGGACAGTTCTGGAATATACTAGACCAGAGATTGGACCTATGCAAGGATGCTCTATTATGTAGACATAAGATGCTTAAGGGCACCCTATCTGATGTATCTCCAATACATTGGCAGCACGGTGCTATAGCTAGACTTAAGAAGGGAGAAAAGATTGATTCACTACTTGAAGGTGGTTACTCAACACTTTCTCTTGGATACGTTGGTATATACGAAATGGTATATGCAATGTTAGGTGTAAGCCATACAAGTCCTGAAGGTGAAAAATTTGCGCTTGATGTAATGCACCACCTAAAGGATTCATGTGACCGTTGGAGAAATGAAACAGGTCTTGGATTTAGCTTGTATGGAACTCCAGCAGAGTCACTTGTTTATAGGTTCTGTAGGATAGATAGGGCTAGGTTTGGTGAAATAGAAGGCGTAACTGACAAGTTATACTATACAAATTCATACCATGTCAATGTATGCGAGGAGATAGATGCCTTTACTAAACTAAAATTTGAATCACAGTTCCACGGTATATCTACAGGAGGATGTATATCCTACATAGAAGTTCCAGACATGACTAAAAATATTGAAGCGGTGGAGCAGGTTATTAACTTTATCTACCACAACATACAGTATGCTGAGATAAATACTAAGCCAGACGTATGCTACAAATGTGGCTACACTGGTGAAATACAGATAGATAAAGACCTTAACTGGTATTGTCCTTCTTGTGGAAACAGGGATAGGGATGAAATGCAAGTTATGAGACGTACTTGTGGTTATATTGGTACTAACTTCTGGAACAAGGGACGTACACAAGAAATAAGTGAGAGAGTATTACACTTATAGATTCATATTGAATAGATACTCATAATATATTGTTTTTGTTTACCATTCATTTATATATAATATATTCAATTAATATATGCATTTTAGATACTAAATAAAATAATATAGCAGAGGTTGAAATATTAAAATGGCAATATGATATCATATTGCCATTTGTTTTTTGGGGAGGTTTTAAATGAAGTATACAACTATTAGAAAACTAGATGTATCAAATGGTCCTGGTGTTAGGGTGACGCTTTTTGTATCGGGATGTACACATAAATGTGAAGGTTGCTTTAACGAAGACCTACAGGACTTTAATCATGGGAATGATTGGACTAAAGACACTGAGGATATGTTTATAGGCTATCTTAAAAATCCTGTCGTAGTCGGTATAAACCTACTTGGTGGTGAACCCCTACAACAGACAATGGATGATAGCCTACTAAATCTTTTAAAAAGGGCGAAAGAAGAATGTCCAGACAAGGATATATGGATGTGGACTGGCGATGTATTTGAAGATATTATAGGGAATGAAAAGAAGATGGAACTCCTAAAATATGCTGATGTTCTAGTAGATGGAAAATTTGACTTATCTAAGAGAAATATAAAACTAAAATACAGGGGTTCAGAAAACCAGAGGATCCTAGATGTTGTAAAATCTATAGAAGAATCTAGACCAATTAAGTTAGATAATCAATAATATATATCAGTAGATAATTAATATTTTTTAATATCAAGATATAAGAAATTGTTTACTAAATTAGTTTCTATGGTATAATATAAATGTAGTAAATTACTATCTAATAGACCAGATGTATTCTGATTACTAGTTTAGAGAGTATATTATTTCTTACTTTAAGACTAGTTAATCTCATTGGAGTATATGGTTTTATAATAAAAACAATTTGAAAGGATGAATAGACATGAAAGTAGAAGCAGCACAGACAGCTTTAGACGTACTAAGAGAAATATTAGAAGAACAGGCAGAAAAGCCAACATCAATAAGAATGTATTTTGCAGGAGCAGCTTGTTCAGGTCCATCATTTGGTCTAGCACTAGATGACAAGAAGCCAAGTGACGTAGCTTGCATGGTTGAAGAATTAGAGTTTGTAATGGATGCTCAGGAATATGATCAGTTTGGAGACATGCTAATCCAGGATATCGGCGGTGGATTCAGAGTTATACCTGAAAAGCTAAAAGATATGGAAAGTGGATGCTCAGGTTGTTCAGGTGGATGCCACTAATAAGTAAGAATTTAATCAAGTTGAGGGCTTTTTGTCCTCAGCTTTTTTATTTGCTAAAATAGATTAGATGACATATCTATGTTATAATATAACTAATGTTTAGAGAAAAATTTATATTGCAAGGAGTTATTATGAGAAGAAGACGTAGAAAAGACGCTGATAAAAAATTACTATCCTATAAGGATTATATAATAAATGGTATGGTTGAGCAGGTATTTATTGAAAGTAAAGATGAGGACCAATACCTAAATCCTTTTGATAATAGGGTATTTATAAAGGATGAAGTGTATAAGAATATAATAGAAAATTACAGGGGCAAATGGTCTCAGGTATTCGAGAACGACAATCCAATCCATATCGAAGTAGGTACTGGTAGGGGACAGTTTATCACTAGCCTAGCTAAATTAAATCCAGATATCAACTATATAGCTCTTGAAATAAAGGAAGAAGTCTTACTTAGGGCTGTAGAAAAAGCAGACAAACTAAAGCTAGACAATATCCTATTCTTGTGGGGTGGGGTAGAGTTATTCGACCTATACTTTGAAGATAAGGAACTAGATAGGGTATATATCAATTTCTGTGATCCATGGCCAAAAAAGAGAAATGCAAAAAGAAGGCTTACAAGTTCGCTATTTATTGATCTGTATGACAAGAAGTTAAACAAGGGACAGATACACTTTAAGACAGACAATAGAGACTTGTTTGAGTTTAGCCTAAATGAATTTTCGTCAAAAGATTTGAGGTTGTCTAATATATCCTTGGATCTTGCAAAGAGTGATTTTGAAGGAAATGTAACTACAGAATATGAGGACAAGTTTATGGGCTTGGGGATGCCTATCTACAGGTTAGAGGCAGAGTTTAGAAAGTAGGTAACTTATGAACCTTATCTTAAATACACTAAAGTCTAGTCTTATATACAGCCTAGCCTTTATATTTTCACTTCTTATATTTGGACTCTTTTTCAGCATAATAGAAAAGAAAAACTCCTCAAGTATATATAGGGTTTTTGGCAGAAAAGGTCTGGTTATAACCGGCATGATTGGCACTGTAGTGCATGAATTTAGTCATATGGTATTCTGTATTATTTTCGGACATAGGGTAGATGAATTTTCACTATTTAGACCTATGAAATCTAGATATGATGGAATTATGGGCTATGTCAACCATTCTTGCGACCGACGTAGCCTATACCAAAATATAGGGAACTTTTTTATAGGGATTGCACCGATTATATTTGGAACAGGCTTTTTAATATTATCTATGGCAATATTGCTACCAGTACCTTTCTACAATATAATGTCTTCCTTTAATAGATATATGGTATGTATGTCACATATACAGTCCCCACTAGATTCAGTAAACGTATATGTAGATATTATATTGACGATACTATCAAATCTTAGTCCGCTTAAGCAAGATAACTTTATAATGTATATTATCTTTATATATATAATGTTTTCTACCAGTAGCCATATGGATCTTAGCAAGGAGGACTTACAGAATAGCAGCACTGGATTTTTTGCTTTTTTTGTATTTATTTTTATTTTAAACTTTGTATCTATACTAATAGGAAAGGTTAGCCAGGTATTTATATTAAAGATTCTTGTATGTATATTTGGATTTTTGACTGTGGGCTTGATATTTGCCATTATTACAATGACCATATCATTTTTACTAGAATTACTATTCGCAAATTAAATAATGAGATAAAAAAGGAGTCACTATTTTAAGCAGTGGCTCCTGATTTTACATATGATCTAATTTTCTTGACTTTCAGGAACTTGTTCTAGTGCACAGATAGCTGCATCTATATTAAAAACGGGGCATATAAATTGCTACATACATTTCTGTTTTTATGGATAGATTTGATATAGCTTTTACTTATCAAATTAATAAGTATGTACAGGAGAGTATCTGGACCGCAAAAGATAACTATTCTTTAAATGTATATTTAGGGAATAGTTGCTAGCTTATTATTATACTAATGATTCATTTTACTATTATATGGCGTATATAGATAATTCGTGATATAATATTAATAATGAAAATATGGAGGTACGATATGAGCATCAAATTAATAATAGATTCTGCATCCGATATTTCACCTGATGAAGCTAATGAACTTGGCCTTGAGCTAATGCCGCTATTGATTTCTTTTGACGATATGGATTATAAAGATGGAAAGACGATTTCTAAAACGGAATTTTATAGACAGCTTAAGGCGCATGACCAGCTACCTAAGACTAGCCAAGTCACTCCTTATGAATATGACCAGGTGATTAGTGATGTTGTATCTAAGGGCGACACTGCAATTATTATTACATTGGCATCTACACTTTCAGGAACTTGTTCTAGTGCACAGATAGCTGCATCTAACTATCCTGATGACAAGGTATTTGTTGTAGACAGTATGAATGTTAGCGTTGGTGAGAGAATTCTTATAATGCACGCACTAGACCTTATCAAGCAAGGTTTAGAGGCTGCTGAGATAGTAGACATACTAAATGAAAAGAAAAAGCAAATAAAACTATTGTTTTTGGTGAATAGCCTAGATTCCCTTTACAAGGGTGGTCGTTTATCAAGGCTAGAAACTATGGCAGGTTCTTTCCTCTCTGTAAAGCCAATTTTAGCACTTGAGGAAGGTAAAATTGTAATTGCAGGTAAAGGAAGAGGCACTAAAAAATCTTGCCACACTCATGTAGAACTAGCAAAGAAATACGGTGAAATTGACTTTTCTATGCCTATATATATGGCATATTCTGGTGATGATGAATCTATAGTATACAACAATTCAAATGCATATGAAGAGTTATTCCAAAAGCCAATTGAAGAAATTGGTCTTACTATTATTGGGTCTACTGTAGGTACTCATGCAGGTGTTGGGGCCATAGCAGTTGGATTCTTTGCCAAGAATTAGATAGACATAAGAATTAAATATTAAAAAGCATTAAAAGAGTGATTAGTCAATAATCACTCTTTTTTACAATCCATCTTCTCTATTTTTATAGTATATTTTAAGTTATAAATTGGATAGTCCACCCAATAGATAGCATATTTAAAATTATAATTTGGATAGTCCACCCAATAGTTATTCTACTTTAAATTATAACTTGGATATTACACCTAATAGATAGTCTACCTCATCTTTGCCAGTTGCCCAGCTAGTACAAAACCTGATACAATCTTTATCTTCGTCAATATTGGCCTCAATATTATAACTGATATTATTATCATCTAGAATTTTTTTCTGACCTTTGCTAAGTATTGGGAACTGCTGGTTGGTAAATGACTCAGCTATAAATCCTATACCCCTATTTTCTAGGGCGTTTTTTATCATGATTGCGTATTTTACTGCATTTCTTGATTTTTCTATATAATTGTTGTCTGTAAATAAGTAATCAAATTGAATACCAAGGAGTCTACCCTTTGCAAGCACTCCTCCATTATGCTTTGTGATGCAGTTAAAGTCTAGATTGTACTTTGAATTAGTGAAACAAACAGCTTCACCGAACATGGCACCACACTTAGTTCCGCCTATATAGAATATATCCGTATATTTTGCTAGGTCTTCTAGACTGATATCGTTATTTTCTGATGCAAGTGCATATGATAATCTAGCACCGTCTAAATAAAGAGGTAAATTGTGCCTTTCACATATAGACTTGATAGCAATTAATTCTTCCCTAGTGTATAGGACACCTCTTTCTGTAGGATGGCTGATGTATACGGCTCCTGGCTGTACCATATGCCAGTCACCTTTAGCAAAAAACTTAGTCAAATAATCATCTAGTATATCTGGATATATCTTAGACTCGTCATCTTTCTTGATGTCACCATTGGATATGGCCAATACCTTGTGACCTACGCCCTCAACTGCTCCAGCTTCATGTACGTTGACATGGCCCAACTGAGCTGCAACAACACCCTGGTGAGGTCTAAGTATTGAATCTAGGACTGTAAAATTGGCCTGAGTACCTCCAACTAAAAAATGTACATCAAGATCATCCTTACCACATGCTCTTGCTATTTTTTCACTGGCTGCCTTACAATATGGATCCAACCTATAGCCAGATGTCTGTTCCATATTAGTCCTTGTAAATATCTCTAGTATCTCTGGTATACATCCCTGTGAATAGTCATTTTCAAATCTATACATATAATCCCCCCTTAAATATATTATTAATAGTATACCACAAGTCAAAATTAATACTAGTCTTAATTATAAATAATACTTGAATAATTCTCACAAATAAGTTAGTATAGAGTAATAAAGATTTAAGGAATAGTTGTTTTAATAGAAAGGAGTACTATGGCTACTAGAATTAATAATAAGTCTTCTAAACCAGACAATATAGTAATAAGAGATAACAATATAATAGATGAATGCAAAAAACTAGAATCACAACTCCCCTCTTTCTTAAGGGACTACTTTGTTTATCTTAGGGGGGCTGTATCTGTTACTACAAGACGTGCCTACCTTATGGATATAAAGTTTTTCCTAGATTATCTTATAGATACCGACCTATATACATCTGCCAAGTCTGTATCGGATATATCTATAGATGATTTTAAAGAAATCGGTGCTCGTGACATCAACCTCTTTATAGGTGACTACTGCAATAGGTACTACAAAAATGTCAACAATGACAGGGTCTTATACGAAAACAACAACAAGTCTCTTGCTAGAAAGAAGTCTTCCCTCTCTACAATGTTCAAATTTCTGTTCAGAAACGAGCAACTGGATACTGATATAACTTCTGGTTTTAACCCTATCAAGTTACCAAAGCCACAACCAGATGCAATCAAAAGACTAGAAATAGATGAGGTTGCAATAATGCTGGAAGCTGTAGAAACAGGAAATGGCCTAACTGACAAGGAAAAAGACTATTGGTTAAAGACTAAAAAAAGAGACAGGGCTATCCTAGTCCTATTTATCACCTATGGGTTGAGGTTAAACGAGCTAAGAGAACTCAATATATCTTCATTTAACTTCTCTAGGGGTGAGTTTATGATATATAGAAAACGTGGCAAGGAAGTTCTAATGCCAATTAACAAGGCCTGTGAAACAGTTGTAAAAGACTATATAGAAAACGAAAGACCAAGTGATGATGAAATAAGTGAAGAATACCAAGATGCCCTATTCTTGTCTCTTCAAAAGAAACGAATGACTGCAAGATCTATAAGAGACCTAGTTAAGAAGTACACAGCCATAGGCATGAATACATCAAGATCCAAGGGATATAGCCCCCATAAACTTAGGGCAACAGCAGCCACATCCCTTATTGAGACTGGTTTTTCCATATACGATGTACAAAACCTTATGGACCATGACAATGTAACCACTACCCAGTTGTATGCTGCCCACAGAAAAAATCTTAAAAGGGATGTTGTCGAAAACTTTGATTGGCTTGATGAAGATAAGGTGCTAGGAAAAAAATTATAAGTTCCCCCTATTGACTTGAACACACGTTCTCAATATGTTATAATTTTTCTATATGCTTATGGAGGTTAATATATGTACGAAGAATTAAAACAAAAAGATATAGATGTTCTAGCCTATTTGAAAGACCATTCATCAAGGTATGGCTACCCACCATCTGTAAGGGAAATCTGTAAAAAATTAGATATCAAGTCTACATCTACAGTATTTGCCATTATAAAGAGACTGGAAACGCACAACTATATTAGAAAGGACCCTACTAAACCTAGGGCAATAGAAATATTAGATAGGGATACGGAATCTTCTTCCTTAAACTACAATGATGAGGTTCTAAGACTGCCACTTGTAGGGCAAATAGCTGCTGGTAGCCCTATCCTAGCAGAAGAAAATATTGAAGAGTATATAGCACTTCCATCATCATATGTCAAGAATGGTAGCTCATTTATGCTAAAAGTAAAGGGTGACAGCATGCTAAATGCAGGTATTTTGGATGGAGATTATATAATAATAGACCCATCAAACAAGAATCCGTCAAATGGAAAAATGGTCGCAGCTCTTATAGATGGTGATACATCTACAGTGAAAACATTAGAAAGAATAGACAATAAAATAGTACTAAAGCCAGAAAATCCTGACTACCAACCTATGATATTCGATACTAGCCAAGTATCTATATTAGGTCTTGTGAGCGGAGTTTTCAGGGTTATATAATAAAAGCCTTCCTTATGCTTATGCACTTGGAAGGCTTTTATTATATCTAATTGTTCTATGTTACTTAACATGCCCTTATTTATAGAAGTCATTGGCATTAAATACTTCTATAATCTTTTCATAAAGAATGATACTACAGCTACGACAATTACTGCACCCAATATAGATGGTACCAATGCCATACCTGCAAGACTAGGACCCCAGTGTCCAAATACTGACTGACCTACTGAAGAACCTACAAGACCAGCTATTATATTAGCTATAAATCCCATAGACTTACCTTCCTTAGTTATTGCACCTGCTATTGCACCGATGATTGCTCCTACTATTATTGACCAAATCATGTGATTCCTCCTTACTTATTAAGAGAACTAAAAACTATAATTTAAATCCAATTAATAATTTTTCTTATTATGTATATACCCTTTAATTAATGTATAAATCACAATTTATAAAAAAAGACACCCAAGATGAAAATATCATGAGTGTCTAAAAATATATCGAATTATATTTAAATATTAGAAGTTATATCCTTCCTTAGCTAGCTTAGCTTCAAATTCTTTATCATCTATGTCAGTTCTCTTACCTACAAACCTAATACCAAGCGCCATAACTACTATAGCTACTGGTAATACAATATAGGCTGGAACTCCCATACCTGCAGGTATATAACCAGCTACAACTGTCACTACTGCAGTGAAAATTGAGTAAGGCATCTGAGTCTTAACGTGGTCTATATGGTTACAACCAGCTCCCATTGATGAAAGGATAGTTGTATCTGATATTGGTGAACAGTGGTCACCAAATATTGCTCCTGTAAGAACTGCTGAAGTAGATACTATTACATATGCCATATCTGGATTGATTGAGTGAGCTAGTGGTATAGCAAGAGGCATCAATATACCCATAGTACCATATGCTGTACCTGTTGAAAATGATATGATAGCACCTAATCCAAATATTATACTTGGTAGTAAGAATGGTGGTAAAGTACCTGATAGGTAGTTAATCATAAACTTAGCAGTACCAACTTCCTTGATTACTGAAGATAGTGACCATGCAAGTACTAGGATAACACCTGTGATCATAAGAGTCTTCATACCATCTATCCATACTTCGATTGATTCTGATAATGTGTATATCTTCTTTATCTTTGCCATTATCATAGCAACTATCGATGAGAATAGGGCTGACTGGAATAGGGCAACTGATGCGTCAGATGCTGAATAACAGTCCTTGATAGATGAGAAGGAGAACATGCTCTCAGATACACTCTTGATAAGTTCCTTGTCCTCACCTGCCATGATAGCAGAATAACCACTATAGTAGAAGGCTACTAGTGATGATACTATCAATAAACCAATAGGTATAATTGCATTCCATACATTTAATTCTATACCTTCCTTTGGTGCCATATCGTCTAATTCTTCAACACCCTGGTCTAGGTCATCGGTCTTTACAAGACTTCTCTTTGCTATATATTCAGCCTTTCTCATAGGTCCGAATTCCCTTACCATGACAGCACTTAGGACTATGAATACTAGAATTAATATATTATATAGTCTAAATGGTATTGTACTAAGGAATACTCCAAATGCATCAACATTAACATTTATTGATTTGAATGCATCGTGAATTAGACCAACTTCAAGTCCTATCCAAGTTGATATGATTGCAAGACCAGCTATTGGTGCTGCAGTAGCATCTATAACGAATGCAAGCTTCTGTCTTGATATGTTCATCTTGTCAAATACCGGCCTCATTATAGGTCCTACTATTAGTGAGTTGGCATAGTCATCAAAGAATACAAATATACCAAGTAGTAAAGATATCAACTGGGCTCCCCTAGTAGACTTTGCCTTATCAGCAAGGGCTTCAGCTATGGCCTTTGCTCCACCCATCTTACCTACTAGGTTGATTACACCACCTATACACATAACCTGCATGATGATACCAGCATTCCAGGGGTCAGCAAGTGATGCAAGTGCCCTAGATATGAAATCTAGAAAAGATAGTGGTATAGCAGCTATTATGCTTTCTCCCTTTACCATCTGTAGGATAAAAGATCCGGATAATACACCTAAAAATAGGGATATAACAACATTCTTTGTAATGAATGCAAGCACTATGGCTAGTAGTGGCGGTATAATAGTTATTATACCTAATTTACCTGCATTTGCCTTTGCTATAGAATCGATGTCTGCTGCAAAAGCAGGTGCTATTGTCATAAATAAAATTGCGATTGTGGTCATGAAGACCTTAAAACTTCTCCTGTTCATTTAGAACCTCCTTATATTCTTTTAATTAATGGTAATTAATAAAAAGCTATGGTGGCTCTCATAAACAGAGCCTAATATCATGAGCATATAAAAATACCTCGGAGCTAATCCGAGGCATGATAAATACATACTCAACTGATAGCTCAACACAGTTTCCCGTGACAGTTGCACACATATTATATGTACACCCAGCAATAAGACCCTAAAGCAAATCTTACGCTTCGGCGGATAATCCTTTCACTGGGGATGCTTTAACCCTTGCTCCAGTTACTCTTAAGACCCGCGCCTCTACCTTCTATTAATTTACAATTACTAGTATATAACAAGATACACATAAAATCAAGCTATTTCACGAAAATATTTAAGTATTAGTAAAGTTTTTTAGTTTTTGTAAAGGATTGACTCCCCCACAAACTAGTCTAAGTTTAGCTTTCTGTTGAGTATATAGTATGTTATAGCATATAATACTGCTATTTCTATCACAGTAGATACTATAAATCCTACCTGTAACTTACTTATAAAATCTACTACTAGCCCCACTCTTTCTCCCATCTGTGCAGTAGTGGCAGATGCATCAATGTTTTGTGCTGATGCTGTTTCAAATTTGTCTATCAAGGCTTGTGTACTGTCTTTACTAATCACAGTGTAAAGGTATGTAGATGCCGTATTGAATACTATAAAAAATGCAAAAGCGAATATATTTTTATGCTTCTTTAAGCCTGGTAGCTGACCAAATGACAATGATGCGTATATTAGGAAAATCATGTCAATTATGGATACAAGCACTGACACTATAGTCACTATTATTCCAAGGTATACACCAGGATACTTAAATACATTATGTATAAATTCTATTCCCTTTGGATCTATCTTGTTAGCAGAAACTGTGGTACTAACAAGGAAGATCATTACAAAAGCACCAGCAACTACAATAGTTGATAGTATATTAAATATCAATAGGACAAGAGCCTTTGACCAAATAACTGTATGAGTTGATGTAGGTATTGTAAACATAAGATAACCTTCATCTCCAAGCAATGATGTATTAAACCTAGTGATAGTAAATATAAACTGGACAACACCCAAGGCTATACAAGCTACAAAACAAGCTACAAAAGATCCTATACCTATTTTTTCAAGTATTGCTACTTGAGTACGTGCAGTTGTAAGAGACATTATAGCCCCTATAATAATTATTGCGTACAAAGTTAAAAAGTACTTATAAATAGATTTCATCTCATATTTCATCAATTTACCTAACATCTGAATTCCTCCCTAAAAATAGCGTCTATAGATTTATTGTATTTCTCCCTAAGGTACTCTGTCTCCTCATGCATAAGCACCCTACCCTCATTTACAAATATTATCTCATCACATATAGTTTCAATATCGCTAATCAAGTGGGTAACTATCAAGAGACTTGATTCCTCTGGTAGGTTTGTAAGTATAGTCTTCATGATATAGCTCCTCGCAGCTGGGTCTACTCCTGCTATCGGTTCATCCAAGATATATAGGTCTGCATCCCTTGACATCACAAGAACTAGCTGGACCTTTTCTTTTGTACCCTTTGACATAGTCTTTAGTTTGTCACCTAACTTGATATTCATATCAAAGAGCATCTGCTCTGCCTTGTCCTTGTCAAAGTCTTCGTATACATCATCAAAAAACTCTAATATATCCTTTACCTTCATCCAATTATTAAGGTAGGTTCTCTCAGGTAAGTATGATATCCTGGCCTTTGTTTCTTTACCAATGTCGTAGCCACATACCCTTATTTCACCTGATGTTATTGGTATAAGACCGTTTATTAATTTTACTAGTGTAGTTTTACCACATCCATTTGGCCCTAGGAAACCGACAATCTTGCCCTTTTCTATATCAAATGTCATCCCCTTTAATACACTCTTTTTACCGTATGATTTTCTAACCTGGTCTACAGACAGAACTGTATTTTCACTCATAACTTCTACTCTATTAATTGACATCTTTACCCTCCTTGAACAAAACTTTTTTGTAAGCATCTAGTATATCCTCATTGGTAAATCCTAGATCATACAATGCCTTTATCGACTCCTCTATCAATACCTGACTCATCTTGAACCTCTCCTCTTTAATTAGATTTGTATCCTCTGTTACGTATCTTCCCCTGGTCCTTTGAGAGAACAGGAGTCCCTGGTTTTCTAATTCTGAAAGTGCTCTTTGGATAGTGTTGGGGTTGATTTCAAACTCCCCTGCCAAGTACCTAACTGACTCTAGCTGGTCACCAGGCTGGTAATCACCAGATATAATTTTCTTTTTAATTATATCTATAACCTGTAGGTACAAGGGCACGTTATTATCAAAAACGTATGCCATGTCCTTCCTCCTTTAAATTTACTTTTGTATTACTGTATTATTGTACTAACTCTTTAATACAATAATACAGTTTAAAGAGAATTATGTCAAGGTGTTTTTGGAAAATAATAGATATAATATTATACTACTAGTCAATACACTCTTTTTACCTATATTTACTAGCTAAAAAGGCCATTTACATTTATGTAAACAGCCTTTTTATGATCGCTTTGCAATTCTTTACTTTAATTTAATACAAAATCCTATAGACACATCTCATATATTTTCACTACATCTTCCGGTCTTAGTTCCACCATTCCCTTTATAGAGTCCTTACCCTTCATAGCTTTGACAGACATCTTCTCAAAATTTTCCCTACCTATACCTAGCTTGCTAAGACTCATAGGTATATTCATTTTATTTGCAAAGAAGTCTTCAGTAAGGTCTATTGCCATATTAGCTATTTGAAGCTTGTCTAGGTTTTTGTCTATGCCCCATACATTTACGCCATACTCTACAAACCTATCTATGTTGTCCTCGTTTAGCACATACCTCATCCAAGCTGGTGTTAGGACTGCAAGACCCTCTCCATGAGTCACATCATAAAAGGCTGACAGTTCATGCTCCATTGGATGGACTGACCATGCATGGCTCGCACCCTGGGCAAGTAGTCCATTGATAGCCCAAGTAGATGCCCACATAAGATTGGCTCTTGCATCGTAGTTTTCTGGTTGAGCTAGGGCTATAGGGCCATAATGAATACAAGTTTTAAGTATAGCCTCTGCCATCCTAGCCTGCATATATGCATCATTGGTATTAAAGTAGTTTTCAAATGTATGACTCATAATATCCGCTACCCCTGCTGCTGTGTGCTTGACTGGAACTGAATACGTATACTCAGGATCCAAGATTGATACCTTAGGTACTGTACATGCTGCACCTGTTCCTAACTTTTGGTTTGTTGCCATATCAGATATTACTGCATTGGGGTCCATTTCAGAACCAGTCGCCGCCAAAGTTAGGACTGAAAATATTGGTAGGGCATCCTTCATAAGTTTCTTGTCTACAACCAAATCCCATGGATCCTTGTCATACTTGACACCTACAGCTATGACCTTGGCACAGTCGATTGATGAACCGCCTCCGACTGCTAGTACTCCACCTAGGTCGTGCTGTCTGCAGAGTTTTATCCCCTCTCTTACTGATTCTATTCTTGGGTTTGGATCAACATCAGCTAGCTCAACCCATTCTATCTTATTTTTTATCAATTCATCAGTTACATCCTTGTATATGCCGTTCTTCTTAATTGACCCACCACCGTAGACCAACAATACCTTGTCACTGTATTCAAGTATATCCTTACCTAGATTTACAACCATTCCTTTACCAAAATGTATTTTTGTGGGTATCTGTAGATTAAAATTATACATAGTTTCCTCCTATAAAAATATATATGCCAAGTCCCTTACCACATGATTCCCAGTCCTATACTAGTCACTATAAGGGCTAGCAAGTTATTTAAAAAATGTCCTATAACAGATGCTCCGATACTGTTTGTCTTCTTGACACCAATAGCCAAAAACATACCTAGTATGGCCGTAGTAGGTATCTTGAACCAGTATACGTGTAATATACCAAATAACAGGCCAGAGAAGATTATAGCTGCCTTATCGCCCTCTAAGAGCCTATACATCCCAAAGCTACTTCCTCTTTCCATGATAGATGTCTTGCCCTCTCTTAGGCTAGGATCATCTGAGTACTTTTTGTCTATTGATTTTTTATTGGAAAATGCAGACAAGATAAAGCCTCTGAAAATTGCTTCTTCACATATGGCTGGAGCTACTGCTATTGCAATTATATTCAAGACCATATTATCACCAAATATAACTTTATTCAACTGTTCACCGATTTCTTTTGCACTTGGTGAAAGTTTCATTATTAGTAAAGAAAGTGCCCCCATAGCAATAAAGGCGACAAACCAAATCAAGACACCATACAGGGCTTTTTTAGGTCCAATCTTGTTAAGACTATAGACCTTTTTAAAGTCCACTCTTATATACCATGAATATAGGACTACTATGCCCAGCATCATGACCTGACTAAGTAGTATACCCACAGTTCCATAGCTCACCTGTATATAGGAACCTAGAGTAAGTAAATATACAAACTCAAGTGCAAAAATCAATATGCCATCATTTATACTAGGCATAGACTTTGGCTTGATATTTCGTCTTGCATTTAAAATAGATATACCCTCGCCGCTTCCGAAAAGTATATTCTCAGACTTGAATATCTTGGAAAGTATTGCTAGGGCCATGGCTATATAGGCAACATTTGATAGCAATACAAATCCCGCTAGTCTAGTGTTAACCTCCATAAAGAAGACAGCCTTTAGGAGCATCACGACATTTACAACCGGTATCAGGGCTGTAGTTGAGTCTAGCTTTAGCATAGGTATCATACTTGCATAGGCAGGTATCATAGTCACAAGCATAAGAGGTGTTAGATAAGCCTGGGCCTGTTTGTAGTTTTTGGCAAATGAGCACACACACATACTAATCGCTGATATAACAAGTGTGAACATAAGTAATGATACCAGTGTTATAATTATCGGCACTATCATCTTGTATATATCAAATTTCATCTGCATACCGTCCATCATCTTGCTGGCAGTCATATAGAAGTAATAGCTTGTTAGACCCATAGATACTAGGTTCATCAGGGCAGATATTATAGCAGTAAAGGCTACTGATAGGTACTTGCCCGCTATTAGCTCTATATTTTTAATCGGCATGGTAAGTAGTGTCTCCAAAGTTCCTCTTTCTTTTTCTCCAGCTATCATATCAGCTGCTGGATATACTGCACCCGATAGTATTCCCATTATGAGCATAAAAGGAATAATCCTTCCTATTAGTCCGCTTGCTTCCTCTTGTGATTCAGCCACTGATTCATTTGTATAAGATATTGGATTTAGGGTATTTTTAGGATCTAATCCAGCTGATTTTATACTAGCCTTGACTCTCGTGTCCTTGTAGTCATCAAGAATTTTATTAACTCTTTCTTTTAAGAGACTAGACTTGTCTGACCTTGTATCTACAAATACCTTATAAGTATTGTTTTCTTCTCTTTTTATGGCTATATCGTAGTCTTCCTTTTTTATACTTTCTTTTATATACTTTTCATCTGTACTCTTCTTGTAGATACTGATCTGGCCTTGGGACCTTGTCTTGTTTCTATCCTTGCTTTTTTCTATGTAAGTGTACAGGTCCTTGTCTACACTTTCGTCAATCAAGAGTCTTATCTCCTGCTTTCCCATATCGTCTATACTAGCCATCATAACCTGTGATATACCAACTGTCAGCAGAGGGTACATAAGTATGGGTAAGATAAACATCATGAATAGGTTTTTCTTGTCTCTCACCAACTCCAAAATTTCTTTCTTAAATATCTCTTTTATAATATTAAATCTCATTTTCCCCTCCTATATCTGCAAGCTTTATAAAGGCATCCCTCAAATTGTCAGTTGAAGAGTCCTCCATGATTTGCTTGGGACTTCCACTAGCTATAATCTTTCCCTTATATAGGAAAACAATCTTGTCGCAAAGAGACTCAGCCTCTTCCATATAGTGAGTTGAATAAAGGACAATCTTGCCACTAGCCTTCTCATTTTTCATAAAGTCTATTATACCCTTACTCGAGATGACATCTAGGCCCAGTGTAGGCTCATCAAAAATATACAACTTTGGCGAATGTATAAGACACCTAGCTATTGAAGCCCTCTGAGTTTGTCCGGTAGATAGGTTTTCAATCCTATTGTCAATGAAGTCTCCCATCTTCATAAGGTCTACAATATTTTCTATTGATTTACTTATTTCTTCCTTGGTCATGCCATTTAGACTGGCAAATGTAGACATTATTTCCCTAGGAGTAAGCTTTTTGTATAGCTTGGTATTGCCTGATAGGTAGCCTATATTCTTCTTAAACCTGTTTAGGTCCTTTGCAGAATCCTCCGAATCAAATATTACTTTTCCATCATCAGGTGTTAGTATACCACCTATCATCCTCAAGAGTGTTGTCTTACCTGCTCCATTTGGACCCAGTATACCCAGTATCTCTCCGTCACTTGCACTAAAAGATATTCCATCTACAGCATTGAACTCAACCTGCTTATTTTTCTTCTTTCCTTTATCATTTATATATTGCTCGTTCTTTATAAATGTCTTTTTAAGACCCATTACTTCAAGCATTTTTATACCTCTTTCATTAAATATAATTATATTTTAGCATATAAATATGTAAATCATAATCTAATTATTACATATAAGATATGTTTAGTCAAATTAAATAAACTTTTTAAACTAAAGACCAACAAAATAATTATGTTATTTACAAAGCAGATAAATTGTATTATAATCTATTAGTAATATTTGTAAAGAACACGAATTTATTCAAAATTAGTATGAGTGATGATTAAGCAGGTGATAAAATGAAAAAAAACACTAAATTCTTTGAAAAACACATTATATCCAAGCTTCCAAGTATAGGAGTTGTAAGAGAAATTTTCTATAATGATATCAAAGAAATCAAAAGAAACAGAATAGTGACCATAATAGTAGTTGGTCTTACAATTATACCATCCCTTTACGCCTGGTTTAATATAGAGGCATTCTGGGATCCATACGGCAACACTAAGAACCTTTCAGTAGCCGTTGTTAACGATGACAAGGGATATCAATTTAAGGACCAAGACCTACATTTTGGTGACAATCTAGTAGAAAACTTGAAAAACAACAAGAACTTGGACTGGAATTTCGTCTCAGACAAAGATGCCCAAAAGGGAATCAAGACCGGTAAATACTATGCAATAATAAAAATACCAAAAGACTTTACCAAGAATCTAACATCGATAACAAGAAAAGATGTTAAAAAAGCCAGCATAGAATATACAACCAACGAAAAGACAAATGCAATAGCTGAAAAGATAACTGACCAAGGAGCCAACAAGATTCAGGCTAAGATCAGTGAGATTCTAATAGGTACTATAAGCAAGTCTTCGCTTGCGGCAATAGGTGGCACCTCATCCATGATAGGTGACATCAACCCCAAGCTTGATACAATGAAGACCAGCCTCAAAAACCTAGACAAACAGCTTGTAAACCTAGAAAAGGTAACAAAAAATGCCAAGTCATCAAATGAGGACATGAAAAAACTACTATCCTCATCCAACAATACCCTTGTAAGTATAAAAACTAGTCTAGATAATTCTAGAAGACTAAGTTCAGATATCCAGTCAAGTCTTAACCAGGCCAACTCAGATATCAACTCTGTAGGTCCTCAGGTCAAGACTAGCCTGAAGAGCATATCTAGACTTATAAATACGTCAAGTTCTTTGGCTCAAAGTCTTGGAAGCCTTTCAAGCTCAAGCAGCCAGGAAGCTATTAGGCAAGTGAGTAAAATAAAATCAAACATAGACCAGGCATCATCAAGGTTGTCTAATGTTATTGACCTAATGAATATATTTTCAACAGGAAATACGAATATTTTAAATGCAGCAATAGCTAGGTTAAATAACCACTACTCTGACTTAAATAATGCCAGTCAAAAGCTAAGCAACATTATAGATTTGATATCTAGGAGCAACCAAATAAACTCTGATCTAACAGACCAAGTTGCGTCTATAACTAGTGATTTAAACGATAAGATAAATAATATTATACTTGATTATGATGACCTAATTACAGGTCCCCTAAACAAGGCCAAGTCAAGTAGGTCAGATATTCAAAGAGACCTAGATTCAATTATAAGGTCTACAGAAGGAATCTACCCAGCAACTAGTAACTTTATCAATAACTTGGATTCAATGAACAAGAATATTGATTCAACACTGGGAACATCTCAAATCTCTATAGACCTCCTTAGAAGTCAAATAAAAGATTCTCTAGAGATGATTGACAAGCTTGAAAACAACAAGGACCTAAAAACAATAAATGATGTCATAAAAACCAATATCCTAGACAGGGCTGATTTTATTAAAAAACCAGTTGAAATAAAGGAAGTAAGGTTGTACAAGATGGCAAACTACGGGTCAGCCATGGCTCCATTTTACAGTGTTCTAGCAACCTGGGTAGGTGCCCTTATCCTTTGTACCCTTATATCTACTGATCCGGGAGACAAATACAAGCCTCTTGAAAAATACTATGGTAGACTTACCCTATTTTTAATATTATCTATTATTCAGTCGCTGATAATATCAATAGGTGACTTAGTTTTACTTGGTGTTACTGCAGCAGATCCCTTCCTATTTATATCCATACTTATGTTGTGTAGCGTATGCTTTTGTTGCTTGATATACACCCTAGTATCCGTATTTAAGACAGTAGGTAAGGCCCTATCTATGTTCCTACTTGTAATACAAATAGGTGGGTCTGGCGGTACATTCCCTATACAGATGACTCCAACCTTCTTTAAGACTATCAATTCATTTATACCTTTCACATATGGTATAAACGCTTGTAGAGAGGCTATAGGAGGAGTTTACCCACCAAACCTATACCGAGACTGCGCAGGACTAGTTGTGTTCGCCATCATATTTATAATCTTTGGCACAGTATCCAAGGATATCATAAATAGGAAGTTAGAACCCCTATCACATAGGTTTGAGAGCAGCTTTTTGATGGAGTAGGATAAAGGTAAAATAGGTGAAATATCATAAATATAAAATAAAGCTAGCTTGTTGAAAAGAGCATAAATATAAAATAAAGCTAGCTTATTAAAAATAGCATAAAAGAATATAATATTAGAATAATATGTAATTAAAAAGGACTCCAAATGGAGTCCTTTAATATTATATTTAGTTAAGTTGGTAGCTACTCCTCTTTAAAGAAAGGCTAAGAACATTGTATAGTACCAGACAAGCTACCATATTGAATACTAGGGTTGGTAGGACAACTGATACAAACAGAACTCCAAATCCTCCTGGTAGACCTGCCATTAGGTATGCAACAGTTAAAAATACAACTCCACTTACCAAGGTACCTATAGCTGTCATGCTCACTACTGCTATCTGGTCTGCCTTTTTACCGATTCTATTCATAACTGGCAACATATAAAGTGACTTCATAAAGAAGTACATAACATGCATAGTTACCACCTTATCAACAAAGTTTGGTATCTGACCCATAGGAAACTTTGTCGCTAGGGCTGAAAATATAGCTGTTATAATGCCTGATACTAGGCAAGTCTTATAGTTTTCTCTATTTATTACCATTATACAAAACAACATCACTAGGGTCATATCTGGTGTGATACCTGCAGCCAAGGCCGGCAATACCTGGTGCAAAATAAAACCAATACCTAGCAATATTGCATTTAAAATCATCTTCTTTGTGTCTATCGTTCTTCTTTTCATTTATATAACCTCCATTTACTAAGCTACTATTTAATAATATCATTATAAAATATATATTACCATATTATTTCTAAATTTTTTTGAGTCTTTATCTCAGACTAGACATAACTACTATAAATTTTCCCATACTACTATCTAAATTTCACAACATACTATCACCTCTAGAAAATATTTATAGTTAATCAAAATAAAAAAAACTCCGCCCTTGATATAGGGCGAAGTATAAATTCGCGTTGCCACCTAAATTATGTACCAGTCTGTTGCTGTCAAATACAATTACAAACCTATACATATCTCATTATCAGGAACAATCATTCCCTATCCGCTATAACGTGCAGCCCACGGTGAAGTCTACTATTATTTCGATCCACTCCTCCAAGACCCATTCGCCCAACTCCTACTACCGACATTCCACCACAGTCAGCTCTCTATTAATAGTACCATTGAGTTACTAATTCTCTTCATCAGATTAACTATGTAATTATAATAGGTCATTTTTTTAGTATTGTCAATATCTTATTTGAATTCTTTGTATTTTTTTTATGAAAACTATCCAATTATATAGTTATCGCTATTCTCTTTAGAATATTTGGCGAAATTGTCTTCAATAAATGAATCTAATTCAAGTTTAACTGGCTTGTTGTTTTTAGCTGCAATAGAAGACGCCAATATACCAGCCATAGGTTTGTCGTAATTAATGTATGTATAGCCTGTTCTATTTGAGAATAATTTGTCTATTATCACTGATGATGTTTCTAACCTATTATACCCACTCAATCTATTGGCCTCTATACCATTCTTTACAAGCTCCCTATAAATATTGTCTGATAGTGTTGATCTACCACCTACTAAAATAGCTCTTGTAGATATTCCGTTTCCTGTTTTTAGTCTATCCGGTTTTGCATTCTTTTTAAGAAGTTCCAAAGAATCAGGTCTTAACTTGTCTTTTGGTGTCAATAAGATCGGTGTCTTTGTACTGTATGCATATGTGGCTATACTTGGAACATCAAAGAAATATTCTCCGTTGGCAATTGAATATATATTTGCTCCTATTTTCTTGGCTATATTCAATGATGTATCATACCTAGACCTTCCAGAATAATCTATTATATTAAAACCTTTTTCTTTTAGCTTATTTATAACCTTGTCGCTTATCATTTTGGAACCTGATGTTATATGAATATTCTCGGCCTTAAGATCGTATAATTTATTGAGAAGGTTCTCGTTTAATTCTTCTCTCTCTGAAAGCAGTATAGGAGCGTCAAGGTAACCAGCAAGTCCTGCAGATGAAAGAGAATCGGCTACAGAATCAGCACTTGCCAAAACAACATTCTTAGACCTTGCAAATCCTGCATCACATATAGATATAGAAGAGTTCACTTTCATACTAGCCTTACTATCATTGTAATACAAGCCACCAACATAACCCTCTTCAGTTACCTTCATTGAGTTTTTGCATAAATTGATGATTTTGTCTTGTATATTCTTGTCTGTTCTAAATACCCTAGTTGAGTAAGAATCCTTGCTTCTAAGATACAAGCACCCATTGTAAATATTATTCTTAGTATCTGAGTAGAAACCAACACTAAAGTCCTTGCCAGAAATATAGTGAGGGTATCCCTTGTACTCCTGTCCCTTAGGCACTTCCTTCATCTTGGAATCCCTCAAAAGACCTATAATTTCCCTTACTAGGTCCTTATCATCCAACCTTATACCCTTTCTAGCCAATTTGCCGTATCTAATTTCAGGGCTGTTTTCAATACAATTAATTAGTGTTTCTTTTAAGTCCTTGTCACTTGAGCTAATACTATTGAAATCTAAGTGTTCAGCATAAGCAAGGATAGGGCTCATAATATTTACTGCCATAACCGTTGTCATTACTAGCGAAGTCTTCTTGAATTTCATACAAATACCTCCTCTTAAAATAAACAATTATTATATACTTATAAAAAATCTCTATGCTATTAAACTAATAATAACATAGATATTTTTTAATTGCAATACAATATCATTCTTTTATTTTACTATTAAGTCCCGAAATGCATCTTAGCTAGATTACTGTTTCACAAACATATAAAATCTTTAAAAGACCTATTACATATTAGTAAATGGATTGATGTATATATCAGACTTGAAAATTTCACATCCTTCGCATATATACCTGATAAAGTCGATTATTGACTCAGCAAATATATCCTCAGTTCCAAAATGACCAAAATCAGCCACCATGACACCCATCTCTTTTGAATCTATTGCCTGATGGTACTTCATATCCCCTGTTATAAGCAGGTCTACATTCTTTTGGTGACACATCTCAAAGTATTCTGCACCAGATCCAGTTACAACCGCAAAAGACTCAATATTGTTCATAGGGTCACCTACTAGCCTTATATTTTCAATCTTTAGGGCTGCCTTTAAGTTCTGCAGGAAGTCTAGGGCCCTAAGTCCTTCACCTAGTCTAACAATCCTACCTAGTCCATATTCCTTAGTTACAGTAGTCTTTGTCGCTGCATCATAAAATTCTGCTACACCAACCGGATCTAATATCTCGCTAGGCTTATAAGACATCAGCTTTACAAAATAGTCATTTAAACCATTTTCAGCTACATCATATGATGTATGCATACAGTAGACATTTATATCATTTTTTATCAATTTATATATTAACTTTCCCTTTAGGTCCTTATTTGTTATCTGATTGACCTTTGAGAACATAAATGGATGGTGGGATATTATTAGGTCAACTCCCTTTTTTACAGCCTCATCAACTGTATCAGATGTTATCTCTAGGGTCAACATTATCTTATTTACATCAGAGTCTAAAATACCTATATTCAGGCCTGAATTATCCCACGAATACTGAAGATTCTCAGGGTATTTTTTATTTATTTGGTCTAGTATACTTTTAAGTTTCATTACAAACTCCTTTCAAATAAACCTAGGCTCATGTAATTATATTTTCTTCTTCAAGGCTTTTATTACACTCAGCTTAAAATTTATTTCTTTTTTTCTTTTATTTATTGTTTCATTGTCTATATTGGGCATCTTATCCAAAATAGATGAGTACTCATGTAGTTTCCTGTCTATAAACCCTTCAACTAAGTCTTTTGGATTGTTAAATATTAGTTCTGGAACCTCATAAGAAAGATCTAGGATGATTTTTTCCATATCTTTTTGATTAATTGGGCTAGGATCTTCTTCCTTAAAGCCTAGATAAAAATCCCTATATGAACTTGTTTGATAATCCAGTCCCCTATATCTTACAACTAATATTTCGTATAGCCTAAAATCCTCTTTTACAAGGTGTTCAGACTCTATCTCATATCCAGACCTATCAAGGTATTGCCTAAGCTCTTTTGGGGCCTGCATTGGTTGTAGAATAAGTTTTTCAGCGGCTATAGCAGTGCTTCTTCCCGCCTCTAAAATCTCACTGATAAGGATCCCTCCCATACCAGCTATTATAATCTGGTCTACCTCACCTGGTTTTACAACTTCAAGACCATTACCCAACCTAAGCTGACACCTGTCTTCAAACCCTAGTTTGGAAATCTCAGACTTGGCATTGTCAAGCGGTCCTTTGTTTACATCTGTTAAAATGGCTTCACTCACGAGGCCCTTAGACATCAAATATGATGGTATATAGGCATGGTCCGTGCCTATATCTGCAATCTTCTTTCCTGGATCTACCAGGGAAGATATTTTTTCTAGTCTAGCTGTTAACTTCATTTACTCTCCCCTACAATTAAAAGGGTACATACTTACAGATAACCATAAATACATACCCAAATCTTCAATCTAAAAATACATAGCATTCAATCAGATGCTCAAGTAGCTCTAAGCCTATTAGTCTAAGTAGTCACGCAACTTCTTAGATCTGCTTGGATGTCTCAATTTTCTAAGAGCCTTGGCTTCTATCTGACGGATTCTCTCTCTTGTGACGTCAAACTCCTTGCCGACTTCTTCAAGAGTTCTAGCCCTTCCATCTTCAAGACCAAACCTCAACTTAAGTACCTTCTGCTCTCTATCATTAAGAGTATTCAATACTTCCTCTATCTGCTCCTTAAGTAGTGAATAGGCAGCTGCCTCTGCTGGTGCAGGTGCATCTTCATCAGGTATAAAGTCACCAAGATGTGAGTCTTCCTCTTCACCTATAGGTGTCTCAAGAGATACTGGATCTTGTGCTATCTTCATTATCTCTCTTACCTTATCTTCTGACATATTCATTACCTTGGCTATCTCTTCTGGCTTTGGATCTCTTCCTAGCTCCTGTAGTAGCTGTCTAGATACTCTTATCAATTTGTTGATTGTCTCTACCATATGGACAGGTATTCTGATAGTCCTAGCCTGATCAGCTATAGCCCTAGTTATAGCCTGTCTAATCCACCATGTTGCATAAGTAGAGAACTTGTAACCCTTCTTGTAGTCAAACTTCTCAACAGCCTTGATAAGACCAAGGTTACCCTCCTGAATCAAGTCAAGGAACAACATACCCCTACCAACGTATCTCTTTGCTATAGATACAACTAGTCTTAGATTGGCTTCAACCAACTTCTGCTTTGACCTCTCATCACCTTCTGACATAAGTCTAGCAAATTCAACTTCTTCATGTGGCTTAAGTAGTGGTATCTTACCTATCTCCTTTAGGTACATCCTCACTGGATCATCGATACTGATACCCTTAGGTACAGCTATCTCAGCTGTCTCTGTTTCTGCAGTTTCGGTATCTTCACTTGATTCTTCGTCTATAGACTTGATATCTAGGTCGTCTGGCTCATTCAAGTTTATATCGGCTTTAAATTCCTTGTCATTTATTACTTCTATCCCTAAATTACCTAGGGTTTCATATAGGTTTTCTGCAACGTCCTTATCTAAGTCCTTGTCTTGGAATGCTTCCATGATGTCGTACAGGGTTACAGTTCCTTCTTTCTTACCTTTTTCCAATAATTTCTTTTTGGCAGCCTTGTTTATTTCTGCCTTTTCATTTGTGATATTTTCAGCCATAACTAACCTCCTTCCTAGAATTTTTTCAATGTCTTGTTTTCTGCTACAATTTTTAAAGCTATTTCCATAATTTCTAAGTCAACCTCTTTCGCTTCCTGGCTATTATTTTTTATTGTCTTTCTTCTGTTTTCCAAAATTTCTTGCTGTTTGAATAATTCCTCTAATCTTTTTTCGGAGCTTTCCCTCATAAAGCTATTAATTATCTTATCAACCTCGTTTAAGTCATTGAATTCGACATTGAGCTTTACCCTGCCAAGCTTCTTGATATAATCAATGTCAATATCATCTGAATATACATCTTCAAGCTTGATGCTCCCATCCTTACTTACTTTAATGCCCTTATTATCAACATTTGAAACCTTCTCATAGATCTTTTTGCTATTTTCATCTGAAAAATCCTCAAGGCTAATCTTAAGAGGCACTGTATCTCTAACCAATCGGCTATCGAGCATTGCCCTTATTAGATTCAATTCTATAAATTTACTGCCATCCTCAACAACACTGACCTTTTGTGGCCTATGTAAAAAAGTATTGGCAGGTTTTTTATCATCTCTTCTCGGATAGTTCCTAAAAGTCATCCCAAACTCAGACCTTATTATATCTGAATTAGTACCTGTTATACTTGATAGGTATTCTATATAGTAGTCCTTTTCTATAGGACTCTTGATCCTCTTTACAATCTTAGATGACTCTTTTATATAGGCTATTACGTCCTTTTTATCATCCATATTGTAAGACTTTCTAAGACTATCCAACCTAAACTGGTTGGCCTCAATAGCCGTATCTATCCTGTCTAACATGGCGTTCATACCATTTGCTCTAACAAACTCATCTGGGTCCTTATATGAGCCTAAGTTTAGTACCTTGGGCTTTATACCTTGTTTTTCTAATATGCCTATTGCCCTCAAACTGGCATTTACACCAGCGTCATCTGAGTCATAGGACAAGATCATATTATCTGCAAAGCGCTTTAAAAGTACCGCCTGGTTATCTGTAAGAGCTGTACCTAGGGTAGCAACTACATTTTTGATGCCAAATTGGTGAAGGGATATCAAATCCATGTAACCCTCAACCAGTATAAGAGTCTTATCATGACCTATACTCTTTCTTGCATAGTTAAGACCATATAAATTATTTCGTTTGTTAAATAACTCAGAGTCAGGTGAGTTTAGGTACTTGGGCAAAGAATCATCTAATACCCTTCCACCAAAACCTATCACATTACTCTTATAGTCAAATATAGGAAACATTACCCTATTTCTAAACTTGTCATAATAGTTTGTCTTGTTCTTGTTTTGGCTGACAAGTCCAGCGTCAAACAATTCCTCTAGGCTGTATCCTTTTGACACAAGATAATTTTTGAGGCTATCCCAAGAATCTGGAGAATAACCTAGTCCAAACCTCTTTATTGTCTTTACATCCAAGCCCCTTTTCAAAAAATACTTCAGAGCAGGATTATTAGGATTGTCTAACTGACTATAGAAGTACCTAGCTGCTTCAGTATGCATCTCTTGGTATCTCTTAATCTTTGCAAGTCTTTGCTTGGTTTTTTCATCCAAATTAGTATTGAACTCTATTCCCGCCCTATTGGCTAGGAATTTTACAGAATCCATAAAATCTAGATTTTCCTTTCTCATTATAAAGTTGATAACATCTCCACCAGCCCCACATCCAAAGCACTTAAAAATCTGTTTGGACGTATTGACACTAAATGAGGGTGTCTTCTCATGATGGAAAGGACAAAGACCCTTATAATTTGAACCAGAAGGAGTCAACTTTAAATAATCAGAAATAACATCTGCTATATCATTTCTAGCCTTTACTTCATCAATAATATCTTTTATATCGTCCATGTATATCAACTTCCTTCTGTCTAAATAAGTAAAACTTAGCATGTTTTACAAAATGTCAATCTTCACTATAACTAATTTCGACATATCTTGTATAAATCCTTTTTTTTCACATAATTTATGCAAGATAAATATAAAAAATCAATATATTGCCTTAAAATATGTCTTTAAACAAAATTTTTATATTAAGGCTTCTTAAGTTAGCAACAAAATAAAATAGGAAGATGGTTTCTTCCTATTTGTCTATACCATTAAAATTTTGTCTGTACTAGTAAAATCAATTATTAAAACTCAATATTTGCAAAGACCTCGTCAAATGATTTATCAAAAATACTAGGCTTGTCGAACTTCCAAGTACCTGTGTAAACTGGCTGTGAATTCAAGTAAAAAACTCCTGTTCCGTGCTTCTCACCTTGAACAAACTCACCCTCATAGTACTTGTTCTTGTTCCATATATACTTGCCCTTACCATGAATCTGGCCCTTTAGCCACTCACCACTATATACTAGCTCACCCTTAGAATTGAAACATGAACCCTCTCCGTCCATCTTGCCATCCTTAAAGTCGCCTATATACATATAGCCATTCTTCCAAGTATATATACCCATACCTTCTTTGGTTCCTTCTTCCCAGTTGCCAAGGTACTCGTCGCCATTATTGTATTTCATTCTTCCAACACCATTGCTCTTGTTGTCTACAAAGTTACCTATATATTCATTGCCATTTGAGAAGGTGAAAGTTCCCTTTCCTTCCCTAATACCATTGACAAAGTTGCCGATATACTCTGTATTTATATTGCCCTCATCATCTTCTTTTGGCGCAAATATGTAAGAACCTATCCCTATCATCTTGCCATCAAGTAGCCTTCCTATATACATATCCCCATTTGTGAACCTGTATATCTGAACCATATCATTTGCCTTAGCAGCGCTGTTCTTATCTTCATCTTCTAGTATGTCTAATATGTCTGCTAAGTTTTCGTTTTTAGACAACTCTTTCTTTGTGTTCTCTATATATTCTTGATTTGCTTCTTTATCATTCGCAGTATCATTCTTTGGAGTGACACCTAAGAGATATTCTTCAAGTTCAGAAACCTCTTCGTCTGAAGCAAAAATGCCCAACTTTAAAGCTGTATTCTTTTTTAATTTGAACATCTTTAGGCTCTTCTTTATATCATCTATCTCTCTAAAGTAGTTGCTATAAAGTTCAACATAGTTTTTTGATAAACTCAAATTAACTACCTCCATTCATTAAAAATAAGCTCAATTTACCACTCTATATATTATAGTACACTTACTAGTATTTTAAAATACTTATTTCAAATAAAATTGTTTTTTTATCTAGATTATATGTCTTTTGCTTTAAATCCCCTACCCTTTACTTCTGTAATGTCACTAACAGATATAAAGGCCTTCTTATCATGCCTAAAAGCTATGTCTTTTATCCTAGGTATTTCACTCGTTAAAGCTACTGTATATACAATCTTCTTTGGCTTCTTTGTGTAGGCTCCTTCAGCATTTAGGAAGGTAACCCCCCTTACAAGGTCTCTCATTATGTCTTTTGCAATCTTCTCAGGCTCATCAGTAATTATCAAGAGTGACTTTTGATAATTCATAGCATCCTTGATAAAGCCTAATGCAAGAGAACTAACATAAAATCCTATAAGAGTATATAATCCAAGAGTAAGACCAAAAAATGCTGTTCCAACCATAACAACACCTACATTAAATGCAAAGTTGGAATTTTTGATCTCAACATTACTCTTCATCTTGATAATAGCACAAAGTATATCAGTACCTCCTGTAGATGCCCTAGCCCTAAAGACAAGTCCTATACCTAAACCGTTTAAGAAACCACCGAATATAGTCTGTAAGAACATATCATGCACTGGTATAATGCCACCGACATTTTGGGTCATACCCAATATAAAAGAGTATATAATCATATTTATCATACTCATAATACAAAAATCCTTTTTAAGATATATAAATCCTAAAATAAAAATTGGAACATTGATCAAAAATGTCATCAAACCTACATTGACACCGGTTAAGTAGTTAATAACAGTAGCAAGACCAGTAACTCCACCACTTAGTAGGTGAGCCTGCCTTAAAAAACCATTTACTCCTACCGCCGAAATACTCAATCCTAGTACCATAGTTGCCATTCTAAGACTAGGGTGTTCCTTCAATCTATCTCTAACCTGACTCATAAATCCTCCCATACTCTAAACTTAATTAAATTTTTCTTACACACTCAATTATAGCAGATATTTAGTCATTTAGTGACTATTATATAAAAAAGTCCTAGAATATCTAGGACTTAGTCATTTTTTTATTATATTGTTCTTATATTCCTCTACCAGGTGAAACAACTTGTCCAGTAGTTCCACCAACAGCTGGTCCTGACTGCTGATTTGGACCACGTTTAGCACCTGGATTAGGTTTAGCTGCTGGCTTAGCAGGTCCTACTTTTATAAGACCTACCTGGGCTGGATAAGTACTTATGGCAATCTTTTCAGTCTTTACTGTATTGCCTTGTTCGTCCTTAAATATTCTATATGTTGCTACACTATATCCAGGTCTTCCATACTTGACTACTACTTTTTTACCTGCAGGCACGCTAGCATCAACGACTGTCTTGTTTCCACCACCGAATGATCCCAACATCTGAGTAGATATAGTTATTTTCTGGAAATCTTCTTTAGAGCCATATATCTGAGAATGAAGCTTGCCATTTAGAGTATAGTTCTTGATATATACATTGTGTTTAAACGGATTTTTAAACTTAAAGTCCTGACCTGGGTTACCGTCAACTACTGTCGCATCACGGCCCAAGTCAACATAATCTGATGGTATAGTATGGTTTCTTCTAGTTGTTATTTCCATACCAGCTAGGAGTGCAGAATTAAATATAGTCGATGAAGTCTGACAAACACCACCGCCAATACCTGGTACCAGTTGACCACTCTCTATTACTGGTGCAACCTTATAACCCCTTGCAAGGGTCTTATCCCCTGTAAGACCATTAAAAGAAAATTCTTCGCCCGGTTTTAAAACAACACCGTTAGTATCTCTTGCAGATTTTTCTATATTGTAACTTCTACCTGCAACACCACCGTAGTTTGTTGAATAAGCTCCCAACAAGGTATCTATTCCCTTAAGGTCTGCTGCTTTAAACTTAGCTTCTTCTAGCTTAACAACTAAGTCAATATCAAAATTATCTTTTTTAAGTTCATTTTTAATCTTAGACTTTGATGCCAATACTTTCATTTCTCTACCTGATTCTTCAGGTATAACACTTGTTTTTTCATTTTTGTATTCTAAAGTTGCATTTTTTACAGGGCTATCCAACTCACCCTTAATTTCAACTAGCTTTTCTTCTAATTTAGCATCACTATAGTCCATTTCAAGTGGTACGCTAGTCTTTTTTCCAAAGTCAGACCTTAGCATAGACATAGAATTGGAGAAAAAGCCACCATCCCTATTTACCCTATATGCCTTGTCAACTGTCTTTGAAAAGTCTATATTAAGGTCAATATCATCAACAGATACAGTCCAATATTTCTTGGCGTGTTTTAAGTTAATATTTTTAAACTTAGACTGACTATCCAAAGACTTAAGAGCTTCTGCCTTTGTCTTACCACCTAGATTAACACCGGCAATACTTACATTTTTAGCTATCTTATCCGACGAAACTTGTGCAGACAAGATGCCCGTTCCAATTGCTAGTACAGCAACAACTACCCCTACAGGTATTATTACCTTCTTGTTTTCACTTAAAAAACTCATATAATTCCTCCGCTAAATTCTTACCTAATATAATACAAATAATTTCTATATAGTATAGTGCTCAAAAAAGCATAATACTAAAAATAATAGTATAAAATACTATTATTAAAAGATACCCCCTAATCAATAACTGTAATCTAGAAAATTTCATTTTGTTTTATATCAATATATAAACATCAAAATTTTCAAAAGCCTATCTATACTTATATTAACATGAATAAGAATATATTTGAAATGTTTTTTTTCAATTTGATAAAAATATAGGTTGCGTTTTCTAAACCATATGGTATAATAGAACATATAGGAGGTTCGAGTATGGAAAAACAAATATTTATAAGCAGATTAAAACTTGCTATGAAAACCAGACACATAAGTCAATACAAGCTTTCTAAACTAACAAAAATCAACAAAGGTTCCCTAAGTTCGTATATGTCAGGTAAATACCTTCCAAAACCTGATAAGATATTTATTATTGCAGATGCCCTAAATATTAACCCAGACTGGCTAATGTGTAATTCAGAAGAGATGGAACTTTTAGAAACATATAAATCAAGTGAACCGACAAGTCTTAATATACACTCATACCCCCTTATAAGTGGATCAGTATCTGCTGGAATTCCGGACTTGATAGACCCTCAAGAAGAATTTGACTATATAGACATTCCTGATAGTATGCTAGGAAAGTACAAGTCTAGAAAAGATATGGTAGTTATGAAGGTAAATGGAGAAAGTATGAATAGGACCATACCGGACGGTGCCAATATTCTTGTTGCTAGAGACTATGATATCAAAAGTATTTCAACTGGAGATATAGTTGTATTCAGCCATAATTACTCATATTCTGTAAAAAGATTTACCAACGATAAAAAGAATAAGAGATTTATTTTTAGCCCAGAAAGTTATGATGACTGTTTTAAAGATTTAATAATATCCTATGATAATTCGCAAGAACTTATACTTATTGGCAAGGTTGTATTCTATAGTGTGCTCTTGTAAATTAACAAAAAACACAGTGAATAATCAAATCCACTGTGTAAATATCTAAATTATGAAACTTTGCCTTGTGACTTCTTGTTCTTTCTCCTGTTGTTAAGCCTTGCTCTTTCAAGTCTTTCTTGTTCAAGCTTGATGATAAGCTTCCTATTGATAGGAGTAAACAGCTTATCACAATTTTTAGCCATCTGAGCAGCAGTACAAAGTCCAATAACTCCAATTATTATCCAAGTATAGAAGCCAAATGAAGCTTTAACTCCAAGAAAAGCATTCAAAATTAAAAGAGCCATTGTTACTGGAATAGCAGTTATAAATGAAAACACGACATACCTAAGTGTACGACTCCAAAAACTCTTTACTTTTACAATTAGGTCTCTCACGTCTTCACCACCTTCCAACTTACCCATAAGTGAAATAACTATTTGAAATATATGATACTTACTCATATATAATAACCCAAAAAGTATACTAACTTATAAATCTAAACTCTTAACATAAATTAACCCTATCAATATAATAACAAATTATGACACTTTTATCAATCAAATTTTGAATATTTGTTATAAATATTTTTTCATGGTCTATATTAATGACTCTTTTGCTAGTTTATCGGCCAATTCATTGTAATCAACACCCGAATGTGCCTTCACTTTATAAAAATTGACCCTTAGTCTATTCTTAATACCATCATAGAATTGCTTATAATTTTTAGTACCTTCTTTATTTGTCTTCCATTCTCCTGTGCACCACTTTTCAATGCCATTGTAGTCAAAATATAGGTCAAGTGTGTTATAACCATTTTCAATCGCATATTCCATAGCTATCATAGCACCCTCAATTTCACCTGCTACATTCCTCATCGATATATTCTCCTGGTTTTGACCCTTCCTTGAAATTGTCTCAACCACCTTATTGTCGTTAATTATTACGATACCAGAACCATAAGTGCCTTTAGATGAATCAAAACTACCATCAACATATGCCTCTATTTTTTGGCTATTACCCATAACAATATCTATATGTTGATTCTCTACACTGTGACTAGTCTTTTCATGGTCTATAGTCTCTAGGTTTTCAGACTTATTATTATCTTTGCCATCTACCCTATCTTCTCTTGCCTTAGTTCTGTACTTATCTATATCACTTCCTAATAGGTAATCTATAGCTTCATAAGGGTCTTCAAAGGACTTGTAAGATGCATTTGAGTATCCACTAATCATTTCCTTACAATCATTCCAAGTCAGGAATATACCCTTTTTTCTTCCTTCTTTTACAACATAAACTTTTTTCATTTAAATCTCCCTTGTATTATCGTTAACTTATATTTTAACTCAAATCCATCTTACTTTCCACCTTTTTGCCAATTAAGTATACAAGTATAAAAACAAGAAGAGTAACTACAAGCTTAGATGGGTTCTTAACGAATTTATGGTAATCACTTCCCAAGTAACTGATTGTAAATAACATCATAAATTTTCCTGCTACCATAGGTGGCAAAAATCTTTTAACATCTATCTTACAATAGGCAGCAGCTAGTGTTGTCAATGAGCTGGGCAAAAATGGTAGTGTATAAAATAAAAGCAAGAATTTAAAGTCAGACTTTTTCACTTTGGCTATCATCTTATTAAATTTGTTATTCTTGTCCATTAATTTTGTGAAAAATGACCTATTCATCAAGTGCTTTAATATTAAAAATACCGAAAATGCACCTGCACAAGATCCCAACCAAGTGATAGCAAATCCTAAAAATAGACCATTTATTGCTCCGTTAGCAGCCCCTATTACCAAAATAGGTATCATTGGTATAAAACTTTCTATATAGGCCAAGAAAAATCCACTTATAATAGAGAGAACCATGTTATCTTGGGCCATATATAATAATTTATCTACATTTTGTAATATCTCCATAAAACCTCCGTTTATTATTTTTTTCATTTACCTAGTCTATCAACTAAGAAAAATCTATATGATTGAATTTAAAAAATATATATGCTTAAATTAAGTATCTCAATAAATTTAAACTTAGATTGATTTGATATTTATATATTAGTTACCCAATTTTTATCGGTCTCAAAATTATATACTAAAAAACACCACCTAATAAATACTTATATACATCTATCCAAACTTTATAGTTTTAGAATAGTAATATATATAATACCTATCCAGATGGTGTTTGATTTAATTATTAAGCAACTGTATGGGCCTTGACTGTGTTATTTAATATGTTATCTAGTATATAGTTTGTCACAGTATTACAAATATAGGCTGCATACTTTAAGTCATTTTTTTCATAGTTCCCATTTGACTTGTATTCAAGGTATAGCATATCAAAGAAAGTATCAAAATTTTCTAGATGTGATAGTCTATCATCCTTTAGGTAGTAATCCTCTGCCACCTTTGTTAGACCCCTCTCATACTGAACGTGTATATACATACTGTGCTTAAATTCCCACCTTTCACTATGGGCCACACAGAAAAAATCTGCCAAAAAGTGACAAATGACACCTATCTCCTGGGAGAAACTAGACTTGCTATATAGCTTTTCAAGACTATCGAGGTTAAGACTGCTCATCTTTTCAATCTTTGTCTTGATCATTGTATACGACTCATCTAAGTAATGTTTCTTAAGCTTGTACTTTGAAACTATGTCAGGTTTTATATTACCATATATAAAATTATTTTCACTAAGGAAAAACTGTTTAGTCTTATCGGTATTGTCTATTAAAGACTTTGATAGGATTATGTGTGTTTTCATCATCATATCTATCACCTCTCTTCCTATTGAAATATTTTCCCTGCCATGAATCCCTTCTCTTGAGTTCATCATCTATAGCATTTAGAACTTCCCATTTTTTTAGACTCCACATAGGTCCTACTAGGTCTTCTTTTTTGCCATCACCAGTCAACCTGTGAATCACCATTTCTTGTGGTAGTATCTCTAGCTGGTCGCATACAATCTTGACATAGTCTTCCTTTGTCATAAGGTCAAACTGTCCCTTGTCATATTGCCTAGCCATTACAGTGTCCTTTATCACATGAAGAAGGTGTATCTTTACCCCTTGTATATCTAGCTTGGATATAGCCTTGGCTGTCTCAAGCATCATATCGTGGTCTTCACCAGGAAGTCCGTCAATAATATGTACAACAACATTTATATTCTTAGACCTCAACCTATTTACACATTCTAGAAATATAGCATAGTCATGCCCTCTGTTTATCCTTTTTGATATATCATCATGTATTGTCTGTAGACCTAGCTCAACCCAAAGATCAGTCCTCTTGTTTAGGTCGTCTAAGTATTCAAGGACATCATCCTCTATACAGTCTGGCCTAGTAGAAATAGATAGGCCTACTACATTGTCCTGTTCAAGTATCACCTCATACTTGTCTCTTAGTACTTCTAGAGGGGCATAGGTATTGGTAAATGCTTGAAAATACCCTATGTACTTTGCCTTAGGCCACTTTTTTTCCATCATCAGTCTCATAGCTTGAAACTGAGTTACTAAATCATCTTTGGGATTTCCGGCAAAATCACCTGATCCCTCTTTACTACAATATGTACAGCCACCCCTGCTGATACTTCCATCTATGTTAGGACAGGTAAAACCAGCATTGATAGATACCTTAAATACCTTTGTATTATACTTTTGTCTCAAATAATAGTTCCAAGTATGGTACCTTTTATTTTCGATAGCGTACTTAAATTTTTCCATTTGTTAAAACCTTCCATTTTCTATCTTTATCCCGATACTGATAAAATACACACCTACCAGAATTGCTATAAATGATAGTATTCCCACTATAAACTTTGACAAAAATAGCGGTGACATTATCAACATCAAACCAACTAATAATTTCACCAAGTCAGTCAAGCCATAGTAAGGCAACATATGTCTTTTATAATCTAGATATTTCTTTATCTGGATGGACAATAGCAGTATGCCCAATACAATAGATGCTACCATATTGACCCACTTAGGCCAAATAATAAGTAATACAGCCATCAATAGGCAACCATATAAGTAGTATCTTTGCTTTCTAATATCGGATTTTGCAGCATACTTAGTCAACTGGTTTAGTTCCTTAAGTGCTAACCATGCCCCATAGAAAAATACTAGTGACAAGCCCCATGAGAATATATTAATACCCATGTACTTTCTAGTAGAACAATAGATGCCAACTGCAAGTAGTGTCACTCCAAGTATTATAATCTTTTTTCCATCCTTGTTCTTGTAAAAATCATTTAAGTTAAAATTAAAGATATAGTTCATATTTTCCTTCCTCCAAGACTTTAGCTAACACTAATAATATTGTGTACTTATATTATACCCCTATTCTTGAGCATTTAAATCAATTATCATTTTTATAGCATCTGCTACTGAAGGAGTTTCAAAGCTAGCAGAAGACTTTACAGCAGGGCTTGAGTTTTCCATAGCAAAGCTGTATCTGACGTTCTTCAACATACTGATATCATTGGCAGAATCGCCTATAGTAGATATCTCCTCTAGACTTATACCCTCTCTTTTGCATACCAACTTGATAGCATCAAACTTTGATATTCCTCTTGGTACAATATTTAATGTTGTTTCACTTGAAGCATATACCTCAACGTCTGGTCCAAGTGCAAGAGAAAACTCACCTATCATTTTGGCCAGTTTTTCAGGGTCAGTACAGACAACTCCTATATTTCCTACCTTTGATTCATATACTTGCCTAGTTACTATGGTAGGGTCAATAGAAAATCCCCTACTTAAGTATTCAGCCTTTGAACCATCCTCAGGCATTATAACCTTGCCATCATATTTAAAATATATTACCTCTTCTTTTGGGTCAATGAAGTCAAATTTATTATAAGTTTCTATAATCTTGTTTATACTTAAGTCACTTAAAACTCCCCTATAGAAACACTCCATCTTGTTATCATATATATAAGAACCATTTTCTACTATTAAATAAGAATCTAAGTTAAGGTCCTCCATTATTGACAATGAATGGTCTATTACTCTACCAGTAGCTATATTAAACTTGATACCCGCTTCTTTGGCATCCCTTATAGCCTGTTTGTCCTTGTCAGAAATCCCATCCCTGTACAAGGTCCCATCCAAGTCACAAAATATATTCTTTATCATAAACTCCTCCATATCACCTAATCTATTAATACTTTTCTTACCTGATTTAAGGCCTCATTTGTAGCTCTTCTTCTAATTCTTGCCCTATCACCAGTAAATATCCTCTTAATGGCATATGTTTTTCCTTTTACATATATACCAATGTATACTAGTCCAACCGGTTTTTCTTCACTTCCACCATCTGGACCTGCAATTCCTGTAGTGGAAACACCTATATCAGCTCCAAGACTTGTCGCAACGCCTCTCGCCATCTCTATAGCTGTTTGTTCACTTACTGCTCCATATTTATCAAGAGTATCTTGAGATACACCAAGTCTTTTTACCTTGGCCTGGTTTGAATATGTAACACAGCCTTCCAATAGACATCTTGATATTCCACTATGGTCTATAAGAGATGATGTAACCATACCACCTGTACATGACTCTGCAACAGCTAGGCTAAGGTCTTTCCTTAATAATAAGTCTGCAACAACCCTATCAAGCTCTGTTTGAGTAGAAGATATAGTATCATCACCTACTAAATATATGTAGTCAGAGCATCTATCATTTATCTCACAAAATTTTTCATCTAAAAGTCTTTCACATTCCTCATCGTCCTTAGCCCTAGCAGTAAGGCGTATAAGTACCTCTCCTTCTTTTGCGTAAAGGGCAACTGTAGGATTTGTCTGTTCGTTTAATATGTCTAGTATCTTAAGTTCGAGTGCTGATTCACCTATTCCAAAGAGTCTTATGTATCTTGACTTAAACAGATGGTCTGTATGGTCTATTAGGTATGGCAGAACACACTCTCTAAACATAGCCTTCATTTCCCTAGGAGGTCCAGGCATTACAATTATTTTCTTGCCGTCCTTTTCAAATATAGCCCCAGGTGCTGTCCCCTTGCTATTTGGAATTACCTTGGCTTCTACTGGAAACATTGCCTGTTTCTTGTTGTTTGCTGGTATCTTGTCCTTACCACCAGAAAACTTAGAACACATTTCTTCTATTATTTTCCATGAAGGTTCATGTAGGACTAGGTCTTGACCAAAATACTTGGCAGCTCCCTCTTTAGTGATATCATCTGTAGTAGGACCAAGACCACCTGTAGTAAGGATTATATCGGCGTCCTTGAAGGAATATTCAAAGGCCTTAAGGAGCCTATCCATATTGTCTCCAACGGTCATCTGTCTATATACATTTATACCTAGTGCACTTAGCTCCTTAGATAGGTACTGTGCATTAGTGTTCACTATATCACCTAGCAATAATTCTGTTCCAACTGAAATTATATCAATATTCATAATTACCTCCCTATTCTAGTTTGATCTATATTTTCTCCCTAGAATCTATAATTATATAATAGCAAAAATAGGTAATTTATACAAGTTTTTAAAGCTTGCACCCATTTTCAAGAAAGTGTATAATTAGATATGGATTAAAAAAGGAGTTGAATTTATGAAAAAAATCGCAGTATTATATGGTGGAGTCTCATCAGAAAGAGAAGTATCTCTTAATTCTGGCAAGGCTATGATAGATAACTTAGATAAGAATAAATACGATGTTATAGACTTTAGAATTGATAGCAAGGATGACATTTTCAAATTGGACAAGGATATAGACTTGGCCCTTATTGGACTACATGGAAAATTTGGAGAAGACGGCTCAATACAGGCTGTCCTAGAAACAATGGGCATAAATTACTCAGGATGTAACCCACTTACAAGTGGTATCCTTATGGACAAGAACTTTACAAAGATAATAGCAAGGGAAAATGGAGTCAAGACTGCAAATTGGGCAATAGTTAAGAGTGTTGATGCCATAGACTATGACAAAATTGATGAAATAGGCTATCCGGTATTTATAAAGCCAAACTCAGGAGGATCAAGTGTTGCAACTAACCTTGTAAAGTCTAAGGACCAGGTTGAGTCTGCAGTTATTGAGGCCTTTAAGTACGATGATATAGTAATGATTGAAGAATATATCAAGGGAATTGAACATACTTCATTTATACTAAATGGTGAAGTATTCCCTACAATCAGAATAACTTCTGACCACGAGTTCTTTGACTACGAAGCAAAATACTCTACATCAAACGGAGCAAGAGAAGAAGTTGTAGAACTTGAAGAATCAGTTGCAAAAACACTTGAAGATACTTCAAGAACATGTTGGGACATATACAACTGTAGGGGCTATGTGAGAGCCGACTACATAATAACAGAAGACAATCAGGTCTACCTACTAGAGATAAATACTCTACCAGGTATGACAGAGACAAGCCTAATACCTAAGTCAGCTAAGGCTAGAGGAATAGATTATTCAGGGTTGTTGGATAAGTTGATAGAATCTGCTGAGATTTAATAGATACTGTTAGTGGAAGGATTTTTAGCTTTATTTGTAATAGATACTGTTAATGGAAGGATTTTTAGCTTGATTGTAACTCCCACTTGAATTAATAATTTCTAAGTTTTAGTTAGGAGAATTCCTAAATCGCTATCGCTAGTCGGAATTCTTTACCTAACTTTCAACTTGAAATTATAGTAATTCAATGGGAATGTTACTTTATCAAGCTATAATATCCTTCCACTTTTTAATACCTTTAAATGAGATATCAGTAAATAACACAAAAAAGAAGGCTATAATATTCATATAATATTCTAGCCTTCTTTAACTTTAATCTTAATTCTATTCAGGTCCAAAGTTTCCTTCTTTATAGTGTTTCCTACAAAGGGCAACGTACTTATCATTGGCTCCTAGTTCTATCTGCTCTCCTTGTCTCACAATACCATTTTCATTGTATCTTGCACTGCAAGTAGCTTTTGAACCACACCAACATACTGTCTTTACTTCGTGTATTTCATCTGCTATGGCAATCAGCCTCTTAGAACCTTCGAATAACTCATTCATAAAGTCCGTCCTAAGTCCGTAGCACATCACAGGTATACCAAGCTTGTCCACTATATCAGACAAAAAGTCGATTTCTTCTTTAGTAGCGAACTGAGTCTCATCTACTATTATGCAATCATACTTCTTTATATCTTCATTGCTATACTTGATGAAGTTTGACATCAGCTCACTCTTATGCTTAAGACCTATCCTAGATTTAAGTATATATTCACCATCTCTTTGGTCTAAGTCTGGTTTAACAAGTAGGGCCTTTTTCCCTCTTTCATGATAGTTATAGTGCACCATCAAGGCATTGGCTGTCTTTGATGACCCAACCACTCCATAGTAAAAATATAATTTAGCCATAATTCCTCCTATATAAACAAGGCAATATATCCTATTGCTATTGATCCAAACACCCAGGCGATTGCAATCTGCAAATCAACACCAGATTTGTCATTTATATACTTTTGTTTATACTTGGATTCTACTGTATTACCAAACTCTACATTTGACTGTATTTTTTTGTAGTAGGCATAGTTTCCGTAAAACCCTGACCTAATATACTCCAGAAAACTAAGACAGAATAGTCCTATCAATAATGGTTTCTTTGTAACATAGGCAAGCATAAGTAGCATAATCTGTATTCCAATTACAAGGGCACCATGAGATACCATCCTCCTGTAAATATACCAGTAAGGGCTAATAAGCATAGCCCATAGGTTAAAAGACTTCTTTTCTCCATTTCTAAACTGGTCAAAAATCGGCTTGTAGTATTCTTCGTAGTTTTTGCCTACAAGGTCCTTTTCTTCAATCGGTTTTTCAAAAGTTTCGTATCTCATATTGCCCCCTAATGTTTTAATTGTATTTTATTTGTTAATCCGCCTTATCTGTAGTACTTTCATTTGTATCTACCAAAATCTCATCTTTCCCTAGTTCTTCATCTATATGGTCATTTTCTTTGCCTTCATCATGACTTAACTTAGGGTCCGGAGTGATTTCATACTTATTATCTAGTATATCCATGAACTCTTCCCCAGTAATAGTCTCGTTTTTAAGAAGGTATTCAGATATCTCATGTAGTTTTTCTATATTGTCCTTTAGGATATTTATAGCCTTGTCATGACAAGCTCCTACGATTGCTATAACAGAATCGTCTATCTTCTTAGATGTATCCTGGGAGCAAGCAAGTGAAGAGTCTCCTCCTAGATACTGGTTTGTAACTGTCTCTAAGGCAACCATACCAAAATCTTCATCCATACCGAATCTAGTTACCATAGCTCTTGCTATCTTGGTAGCCATTTCAATATCGTTTGATGCACCTGAAGTTTTCACGTTGAATATTACCTCTTCAGCTGCTCTACCACCTGTATAAGTTGTAATCTTGTCTATAGCTTCATCCTTTGTCATAAGGAACTTCTCTACTTCATCGACCTGCATTGTATAACCCAAGGCTCCAGACGTTCTAGGTATAATAGTGATTTTATGAACTGGTGCTGAATGCTTTCCAGCAGCGGCTACCAAGGCATGTCCTACTTCATGGTAGGCTATAATCCTCTTTTCCTCCTCACTTATTACGGCATTCTTTCTCTGGTATCCAGCTATGACTGTTTCAACAGATTCCTCAAGGTCTTCCTGCTTGATTCCCTCTCTCTTCATCCTAACAGCCCTAAGTGCTGCTTCATTGACTATATTGGCAAGCTCTGCACCTGATGCGCCTGATGTAGCCCTTGCAACTTGATTGTAATCTATTTCTTCTGATTTTTTTACATCCTTAGCATGGACCTTAAGTATAGACTCCCTACCCTTTAGGTCTGGTAGCTCAACTGGTATTCTTCTGTCAAACCTGCCTGGTCTTAGTAGGGCCTTGTCTAATGAGTCTGGCCTATTTGTAGCAGCAAGCATAACTATACCTATGCCATTTTCAAAACCGTCCATCTCACTCAATAACTGGTTTAAGGTCTGTTCTCTTTCATCATTTCCGCCACCAAAAGCACCGTCTCTCTTCTTACCTATAGCGTCTATTTCATCTATAAACACTATACAAGGTGCCTTTTCCTTGGCCTGCTTAAAGAGGTCCCTTACCCTTGAAGCTCCCATACCAACAAACATCTCAACGAATTCAGATCCTGATATAGAAAAGAATGGCACTCCAGCTTCACCTGCAACAGCCTTGGCAAGCAGGGTCTTACCTGTACCAGGAGGTCCTACCAAAAGGGCTCCCTTAGGCATCTTGGCTCCAATAGCAGTATACTTAGCAGGTTCATGCAAGAAGTCTACTATCTCTGTTAGGGCTTCTTTGGCCTCATCCTGACCTGCTACATCATCAAACATGACTCCTGTCGATTTGACATATAGTTTTGCGTTAGACTTTCCTAGCGACATCATACCGCCACCTGGTCCCATGCGTTTACCAAGTCCATATAGTAAGAACCTTCCTATAAGCATCAAGAATATAAAAGGTGCAACCCACATAAGGAAAAAGTTTATAATCATAGTGTTTCCACTAGGTATATCCTGTGCGTACTTGGCACCTGACTCTTGTAATTTTGAAACAAGTTCAGGGTCATCAAGCTTTCCAGTTACATATTTCTTCTTGTCACCCTTAGTAATATAGGATATCTTGTTGTCCTCTAACTTTACTTCTTCAACCTTCTTCTGTTCAAGCATTCTTATGAAACTACCATATCCGACCTCTGTAACTCTCTGTTTTTCGAAATTAGGTATTAATAGGCCGTTCATAAGTAGTGTCATAACCAATAAAACACCATAGAACCATAGGAAATTAGCATTTGGTTTCTTTTTATTATCCATTTTATACCTCCCAACTATAAACTAGATAGGTAATCAATAACCTCTTCAATTATCCAATCCGGAGTAGATGCACCTGCTGTGACGCCTATGATTTCATAAGTGTCAAAACTTACACCTTCCAGCTCTTTCTTTGTTTCAACTGCATAGGTATCAACTGACTCAGAACATATCTTGACTAACTTTTGGGTATTTGAACTGTGTCTTCCACCTATTACTACCATTGCATCTACCTGACTGGCAATCTTTCTTGCAGAATTCTGTCTTACTCTTGTAGCAGAGCAAATAGTATTCTCAATATTTATATTCATATCTAGTTTATCTATATATTCAACGATTTTTTCAAACTCTTTTTCGTTCATAGTAGTCTGGGAAACAACTAGGTATTCCTTGGACTTGTCTAGGTCAATTTCTTTAAATTGTTCTAGTGTCTTAAATATTATAGCAGAGTTTTGACACCAACCGTTTATACCGATTATTTCAGGGTGAGAGGCATCACCAAGTATTATAACCTGCTTGCCCTCATCATAAGCCTTCTTGGCAAGTGTGTGTATCTTTTTGACAAATGGGCAAGTAGTATCTACAACTTCCAAACCATGATCTTCTGCCTCATCATATATCTTCTTAGCCACACCATGCGACCTTATTATCATCTTTGAACTCTGGTCTTCAATTTGACCTATCTCGTCAACTGTAACCAGACCCTTTTCTTCGTACTTAGCTACTGCCTGCTTGTTGTGTATCAATGGACCTAGGGCATATATCTTTTCATTTTCAGTGCTCGTCACTTCATTCCAAGCTATGTTCATAGCCCTCTTTACACCAAAGCAGAAACCAGCATCGTCCGCTATCAATATTTTCTTCATATCTAATCCTCAACCGTAGATACAAGATTCTTATATCTACATTATTCCTTCCTTATTTAAATCGTAGTTAACTTCAACCACGTCCATCATAGCTTGCGCTATCTGAGGGTATTCCTCCTTTGTCACCTTCCTATTTCTGTACTCTTCCATACTTATAGGTTCACCTATAACTACTCTTACCTTTGAAAATACCCTATATCTTGTGACAAGAGACATAGGTATAATATCTGCCTTAGACTTTATAGCAAAAAGTGCAACACCAGGCTTGGCTGGCAAAAATTCATTTCTAGCTGCCCTTGTACCCTCTGGAAATATTCCTAAGACTCTCTCTTGCTTTATCTGGCTAAGTATGGCCTTAACAGTGGACATACTAGGATTTGCCCTATCTATAGGTATAACTTCCATCTTATTTAAAAGGTTCTTAAGTACTGGAACATCAAATAGTTCCTTTTTTGCTACTGGTATTATCCTTCTGTTTCTTACTGCAGCCATCATAAAAATAGGATCAATCCAACTCTTGTGGTTGCATACTATTATATATTTACCTTCATCTGGTATATTATCAGCTCCTACTACTTCAAACCTAAATAATATAGCTACTAAAAACCTTAATAGGGAACATACAAAATTATATAATCTCATCCTATACCTGCCTGTTCTTATTTACTATACTGACAATACAGTCCACAACCTCTTGTATAGACATATTAGTAGAGTCTATCTCAATTGCATCATCAGCCTTTATTAGAGGTGCAAATTCTCTTTTTGAATCTATGCTGTCCCTTCTCTTTACATCCTCTATAATATCTTCTAATACCACCTTTTCTCCCTTTGAAACCATTTCTTCATACCTTCTTTTGCCCCTTTCCTCAGGACTTGCATTCAAGAAAAACTTGAATTTTGTATTTGGGAAAATATGAGTGCCTACATCTCTTCCATCTAGTATTACATCCTTGTCTGAACCTAGCATCCTTTGTATTTCAACCATTTTAAGTCTTACATCTTTAATTTTGGCTACATTAGACACATTTTTATTGATAATTTGTGATCTAATCAAGGCTGATACATCTTTTCCGTCAAGATAGATTGTGTTATTTTCAAAGTTAATATCAGACTGATTTGACATTGCAACAACATCTGTCTCATTTTCTGTATCTATATTATTTTCAATACACTTAAGAGTTAGGGCCCTATACATAGCACCTGTGTCTATATAGTTAATCCCCAACTTAGTCGCTACCAATTTTGAAATGGTGCTCTTGCCTGCTCCAGCAGGTCCGTCTATAGCAATTATGATGTTAGTCATAATATTATACCCCCTAGCTTTATTTTTGCTTATTTATCGCTTTGTAAATTCTCTGCTGCACTAATACCAGCTAAATAACCTGTAGAAAAGGCTATTTGTAGATTGTATCCACCAGTGAAGGCATCAACATCTAGCATTTCTCCTACAAAGTATATCCCCTTGTCTATTTTAGACTCCATTGTAGATGGATTTACATTCTTTACAGACACGCCACCCGATGTAATTGTAGCAGCTTCAATTCCCATGATCCCGTCTACCCTTAGGTGAATATTCTTTGTATATAAAAGGACATATTCAAAGTCCTTTTTTGACATATTGGCTAGTTTATCCTTCTTGAAATTAAATTTAAGATCAGGATATTTTTCATCTAATTCATCTATAACTTTAGCTACATATCTTTTAGGCAAGTATCTTCTAAGGACTGTAGCAAGCACTTGCTTTGGACTTGATAGGATCTTCTGGTATAGGTCCTGACTAGGTATATCCCCCATCAAATCTAACTTCATAATGTTTTCATCTTTAAAATCTAGTCTATTTATAAGAGAAGACATCTTAAGACTTGCCGGACCCCCAATGCCCTTATGGGTGATTATTATATCTCCACAGATACTTCTTGACCTTGAGTGTTTGGATTTATTTTTGACCTTACAAAATCCAAAGTCAAACTCCAGTGCAGCATTCTTAAATGATATACCAGCCATGGATGTAAACCACGACTCTCTTAGGTTGATAGGAACAAGACCTGGTCTTGGATCAATTATATCGTAGCCCTTATCTGAGAGAATATCTAGAACGGAACCATCAGAACCTGTGTTTTTAAAGGACTTGCCACCACTCGCAAGTATTACAGATCTAGAGTAAAATACCTGGCCATTAGATGCCTGCAAAGAGTAGCAAGTATTTTGAAAGTCACTTTTGATATGCTCCAACTTATCTGTTGGATTATCTACCAATGTATTTTGAGTCTTGTATCCTAGTTTTATTCTTTGGATATCCAATATCTTCTTGTTATAGTAAATAGCCACATCTGAGTCTATAAGTTTGTCGGTCAAAGCAACTATAAAATCCTCAGACCTACCTGAGCCAATATAGACCTTATTGTAGTTATCCTCTTCAACTATATAGTCTAGTCCTAAAGATATTACAAGATCTTTTAGGTCTTCATTGGTGAATGAATACAGGGCTGAATATAGGAACTTATCATTTGTAACTATCTTATCAAAAAAGTCTCCTATATATTCGTTATTGGTAAAGTTACATCTACCACCACCCGTAAGCTTTAATTTTTTACCCAAGCTTGTATTTGAGTCCAAAATACCTATAGACAGGTCTTTGGACACTTTTCTAGCCGACAAAGCGGCCATAATCCCACTAGGTCCACCACCTACTATAAGTATATCATATATCTTCTTTTCTTTCTTAAACTCTTGCATTTAAATTACTCCAAGGCAGACTTTACTTGGTTTACGTCATCACCTGTCACTAGGTGGGATGTATCGTTTATTTTTTTGATTACTGGACCATAGTCTTTATATTCTACAATATTAATTGCTGTGTTATCCTGCTTGATCCTGTATATATTAGATATATCTGAATCCAACATACTAAGTAGCATCACCCTAACTGTAACAGAATGAGATACTAGTAGTATATGCTTGTTCTGGTACTTAGTATTTAGTTCTTCTAATAGTTCATCCTGTCTTTTCTTTATATCCTTAAGCATCTCCCCGCCTGGAACAATCAACTTGTCTGGTTGGTTTCTCCATATGGCGAACATATCCGCATACTCTGCCTCAATATCTGTTAACTTCATGCCTTCCCATATACCAAATCCCATCTCTCTTAACTTGCTTGTAGGTTTAACCTCTATCCCAAGATTTTGACCTACAATCTCTGCTGTCTGAATAGCCCTACCAAGATCACTACAATATATAAGGTCGATTGGGTACTTCTTTATCGCATTTGCAAGATTTTCAGCCTGCTTTACTCCAAGATCAGTAAGTGGTGAGTTACCATGCCCCTGAGTCCTTCCCTGAGTATTCCATTCAGTCTGACCATGTCTAACTAAATAATATGTGTTCATTTATATCCTCCTAATAACCTAATTAACTAATCAAAATTTTAAGTATAAAATAACCCAATACACTACATATTGGGTTATTGAATCCTTATTCATATATTTCAAATTTTTCCCAAACTTTTTCCAACTCTTTGAAATAAGCCTTTATATCTTCTTTTTCCTTCATTGCTACACCAACTACTATGGCGTTTGCAACAGAAAATGCTGGAACCAATGAGTCTATAAAGGATACCATGTTGTTTTTAACTGTGACAACAACGTCTGCTACCTTGGCAATTGGAGCATTTATTGTATCGGTAATGGCTATTACCTTTGCCCCTCTTTCTTTAGCAAATCTTACAACTTGCTGGTTCTTCTTTGAATACCTAGGAAAACTGATTGAAATCAATACATCTTCAGACGAAAGTTTAATCATCTGTTCAACCGGCTCACCCATATCCATCCTAATTATAACTACATTATCTAGGATATAATTTAAATAATAGCCTAGGTACTTGGCAACATAGATAGAACTCCTAAGTCCCATAATATATAGCTTTCTCGCAGATAATATTGTATCTACAGCATCCTCATATGATTCCTGCCTAAGAGAATCCATAGTCTGCTTTATATTCTCTATATCGTCTTTCAACACGTTCTCCAGTATCATACTATTATTTGAGTAGTCATTGTTGGCCATTTCCACTCTTTGAACAGTTGTAAGCTTAGTTTTAATTAGTTCCTGGAGTGCATCCTGAAACTTAGGATAACCGCTAAAGCCCAATGCATTCGCAAATCTAACTACGGTAGACTCGCTGACACCTACTGTTTCACCCAGCTTTGAAGCTGTCATAAATGCAACCTTCTGATAGTTATCAAGGGTATACTGGGCCAGTAACTTTTGCCCCTTACTCATTGTCTTGTACCTATCTTTCATCAAGGACATTAAACTGTTTTCTTTTTTTTCAACATCATCAGTGTATGTATCATATCCGTTATCCATGTTTACACTCCCCATTAAAATTCATTATCTACATTAAATATTATACAACATAAATAGGCATTTTTCAATCAATTGAATTGCAATTAAAACCTATATTTTTTTCAAATACTCAATCTCTTCTTTTGTCAATTTTCTATACTTTCCAAGCTCTAAATCACCAATGTTAATCTTTCCAACTTGAACTCTTTTAAGGTTCATTGTAGGATGATTTATGGCCTGAAACATCTTTCTTACCTGACGATTTTTGCCCTCATGAATTGTCACCTTGCATACAGAATAGTTCTTATTTGTGTCTGTCTTAAGTATCTTCAAATTAGCCTTTGCTGTTGTGTAGTCTTCTATTTTTAGACCATTCTCAAATGCATACTTTTCTTCTTGAGTAACAATGCCCCTAACAGATGCTATATAGGTCTTATTCATCTCGTGCTTTGGATGGGTAATCTTGTATGTTAGGTCTCCATCATTGGTCATAAGTAGTAGACCGCTTGTCTCATAGTCCAATCTACCAACAGGATATATCCTCTCTTTAATATCACTTGTAAGGTCACTTACACTAGGTCTATCAAACTGGTCCTTTACAGACGTTATATATCCTTCAGGCTTGTTGAGCATTATGTATACTAACTTTTCATCCTTAACGCTTATAGGCTTATTGTCAAAAGTAACTTGGTCAAGGTCTTCATCTACTTGGTAAGACAATTCTTTTATTACTTTATTATTTACCCTTATTCTGCCCTCCAAAATCAGGGTTTCAGCCTTTCTCCTTGATGCAACACCGCTCGCTGCAATAAACTTATTTATCCTCATTATTCCACCTTTACTTTCTAAATTAACAAGCTACAGACGGCTACTCTTCTATATTTTCGTAAAATAAGGTTGGCTAAAAGCCAACCTAAATTTAACAATTTAAGATTTTATTACTTAATATCCATTACCTGACTGAACAGTTCCAGAACCAGTCCCTGCTGAACCACTGCCCTGAGTAGTTCCAGTATGCCTACCAGACTGATTTACATAGCCACTATTGTTGCCGCTTAGGTTTGACTGTGTGCCATACCTATTTTGACTTGATGTGCCATAATTATTTGATTGACTCGACTGGCTTGATGTACCATAATCACCACTGCTTGCTGTTCCATCATTAGTTGATGTATTGGTTTTATTTCTAAAATAATTGCCATACTTACTAGAATACGCAGAACTAGACGCATACCTATTTTTATTCTCTTCTGCAGACTTCTTGGCGTTTTCTTTTCTTGTTATTGACGCCTTTTTTTGGTTGGCGTATGCTTTTTGAGCCTTGTCGAGCATAGTCTCAGCCTGTGTTCTTACCTTGGCTGAACCACTATCGTCGTTCAATAAGTCATTTAGCTCCTTTATTTCCAAATCATAATTTTTTCTACTATCATGTATAACTGCCTTCTTTAACTTAAGGGCCTGATAATACATTCCCCTAGCCTCTGTGTTGGACTCATCTTCTGATATTACCTTAGATAGATTAGACATTGCCTTGTCATATTGTCCCTCTTCTATAAACTTTCTGGCATCACTCATCAACTCACCAGATTCGCTAAAACCACAACCGCTCAATGAGATCATACTGATCAAAACTACTATGGTTAACAATCTCTTCTTCATAATCCACCTCCTATAAAAGGATACTTAATAAGATTAATTATACCACAAATCAAGGTCTACTGTCTACAAAATGAATATTAAAGGATTTTAAGTGTTCTCTTAGTTGTCAATACATATGTTACACTTACGAGAAAGTTTTTCAAAATAATAGGCTGTATTTTTGAAATACTCTTCTACAACTTCATTTTGGCTTTTAAATTATAGAACCGAAAAAAAGAACTCAGGGTCTCCCCCAAGCTCTTTCCTTTTTTTACTTACTTAGTTCATTAATAACTTTATCACTTACCATACTTGTACCACCAATTGCAGTTATCTTATCGATTTTTGATTTAGCGATATGGTCTCTTAGTGATTTTGGTGCGCTGTTTGCTTGTGTTAATAGGATTGGCATATTTAACATTCCGCCTACTGGTCCTATTACTAGTGCGTCCATCCAATGTTCTCCATTTGCAACAAATGCTTTGTTTGAAGTTTTTAATCCTTTGGATGCTATTTCTATAGCTGTTTCGTATCTTGTTTTACCACTTAATCTTTCTGCCACTACTGGTAGTGATTTTTCTAGTGATTTTGATACTGAGCCATAGCCACCTACAATGGATACTTTCTTTACACCAATTTCTGTAATAGCATCTGAAATTGATTTTGGTATACTATTTGATTTCACTAATAGTATTGGGTAGCCTTCTCTTGCTGCGTATGGACCAACTGCTAATGCATCTGCGAAAACTTCACCTGATGCTATCACTGCATGTCCAGTTTTTCCAGTTATTTTTGCTAATCTTCTTGCAACTTGTGCTGATGTTTCATATCTATCTTTTCCAGAAATTCTTTCTACGCCATCTTTATCGAATTTAGATAGTTGATTTAATGCTCCATCTGAAACTGAAGATTTGCCTCCAATAACAGTAACATTATGTGCTCCAAGTCTTTTAATCTCTGCAGCTACTCTTGAATCTAAATTATTTGAGTTTGTTAATAGAATAGGTGCTTTAAGTTGCTTTGCAAGTGCTGATGCTGCCATTGCATCTGGGAAGTTTGAAGCATCTACTATTATTACTCTTTCAGCTTGTCCAAAGTATTTCTTAGAAATTTCGATAGCAGTTTCAATTCTGTTCTTACCATGAACTCTGTCTGTAGTTGATGGTGTTGTTGGAGTTGATGGTTTTGATGGTTTTGATGGTGTTGGTTTGTCTTTTTTAACTTCTTCGAAAGTCCAAGTTAAAGTATAAGTGATGTTTCCTTTTTCATCTATAGTCTTAACCCATTTGCCAACCTTCCATTCTCCAACCTTATTTCTACCTCTCATTTCAACAAGAGCTTTTTGTGCTTCTTTTGAAGAAGTGTTTGGTACTTTAGGCTCTGCTGGTTCATTGTCTTCATAAACAGCCTTATCTCCAACTAGGTTTTTTGGTTTTAATGCCTTTAAAACTTCTGGAAGAGTTTTGTTATTTGGTTTAGTTTCGAATACATATTTAACTTCAACCTTGCCCTTTTCAGTCCAAGTCCAAGTACCTGTAAATTTATTTTCTTTAGTAGCACTTACAATTAATTCTTTTGGAGTCCATTCTTTAAATGTCCAAGTACCTTGTTTACCACTGATAGTTTCTGGTACAGCTGTAAATTTATCCTTGCCTGGAGTTTGTGTTGAACCTATATAGTTTGTAGTATCATTTACTTTTTGTTTAACTTTTACATCATCTGGTAATTTATGACCTGTTGGTACATCTTTACCATTACCCATTATAGTTGGATCAATAACAAATTCACGTGTAACCATAGCAGTCTTAGTTTCAGCTAAAATCCACTTACCAACTAAATTGTTTTCTGCATCAGTTGCAGATACTTTGGCCTTAGCGTCTGTTAATTTTTTATCTTTACGATACCAACCATCAAATGTCCAAGTACCTTGTAGGTCTCCAGTATTAACTTTTTGGTTAGGATATGTTGGTAAAGTAATTTCTGCTCCAACATCTTGATCTATAAGATTTTATAGATCTGGTTTTTTGAAGTCTCCAAGTGCATTATATGGTTGTGGACTATTGGCATTATCTTTCTTCTTGTAGAATTCGAAAGTTAAGTTGACCGTTTTTTTATCAGGTGTAAATTCCCACTTACCTATAAATTTATTGTTTTCTTCTGTTGGTGATACTGTTAGAGTTGCTGGGCTCCAGCCTTTAAATGTCCATGTTCCTTCAGCTACTTTTACATCGTTATAAGTTGTTGTTGGAGCAGCTACTCTTTCACCTACTTTTTGGTCTGTTAGTGCTTTTGGTGCATCTGGCATTTCTGTTGTTGGAAGTGCCTTGCCTTCTGTACCACTTTCAAATTCGTGTGTTACAGTGAATAATATTTTAGTAGCTTTAGCTGTAAATACTTTATTGCTATTTGTTACAACATGATCTTGAGGATTGTTAGGTGTTTGACCTTCCCATACAAGGCCAGCGTATCTTGCCTTATCTGTTACTTCTGCACCGATACGATCAAAGATGTTTATTGCTGTTCCTGACAAATATCTGTCAAGGTTAAATTTTGGTTTTACTTTATACTTACAATATACTACACCTGTTTCATTACCAGTTTTATCTCCCACTTTAACACCTTCATCTAGTTTAAATGTTACGTCAATCGCATCATTTGGTGCTTTATCATTTGTTGCAGATGTTCTATGAGATATTACATATAATTCTTGTTTTTCAACATCAATATATGATTTATCTTTAAATGTTACTCTTATTGTTCCTGTTTTTACTTCTGTTAGTGTATTATTTACTTCTTCTCCTATTGAAATTCTTTTAGGAGTTGTAATGTCTTCATATGAAGTATTTTTATCATCCAAATAACCTTTTATTTTTTCCTTCAATGTGTCATTTGTTACTTTATCAGCAACCGTAACCCCATTTTTCCATGGAATAGTATCATTTTCCCATACCTTCAATGTTGCTGGTGCAAGATTATCTTTTTTAATAATCTCTGCTATCGTATGAGCCTCGTATTGTGCTGTAAAAGTAAGGTCTTGGTGTTCTCCAAGTTTATTTACATCAATTTTCTTATCAGGTCTAATTGCATTTTCATGATTCATTTTCCATGGGGCTTTATCATTTTTCTTCCAAGTAGCTTTAGAAGCATCATTTACAGAATATGTTGGGAAGGGTACATTGATATCATTTCCATCAGCTTTCTTACCCTTTAACATCTTAGCTCCCATATCAATTTCTGTATTAGCTGGATTTACTGCATATACAACTTCTTTCTTTTTACCATCAAACTCTCCTCTTTCTTTGTCAAAGTCATCAGCAAAGAACTTAACAGCTACATATCCTTTCGGGAAGTCTTCTCTTGGATCTAATGGACCTACGATGCCACCAAGATTTTTAACGTCAGCCTTACCATTTGTTGTTCTAGTTTCACTTTGTCCAGTTTGCTCATTATCTGCTAATACATTTACGGGTAATGTGCCAAATATAAATGAAAAAACTAAAACTAGAGATAATAGTCTTTTTTTCATTTTAAACCTCCTATTAATTAAGTTGTGTTTTCAAATTTAATGTTATAGGAAGGGCTACTAATCCTATCCCATATTCATTCTTGTCATATTATCTTACACTTTGAGTGTCAGTTCTATATAGCTTCTTTATCACCTCCTTCTGCTCCTGTAACTGCTAAAATTATTTTATTAGTTTTTTATTTAGATGTCAAGACAATTTCTTCATTTGACAGTGTCAAGTTTTTATGGACTTTTTTATTACAACTAACTCCCTAAAATATTTGACCTATTAGATCCTACGCCTTTTATTAAAATTCTTGTAGCTGAGGAGCCATCAAATATGAATTTTTCCTTAAAGACACTCCATATAAATTGTATAAGTCAAGACAGGGCAAGTGTAGTACTATACTTGCCCTGTCTTATTATCTTACCTATAAGCCTATAAAGTTTTAACTAATCAGCTAGACTTATATTATTCAAAATGTTTGTAGTTATTGTATTTTCTCCACCTAGCAAGATTACTCCCTTGGCTTTGTTATCCAACTTAGTCCTTACTCCTTGTGGTATATTAGCCTTGTTTACCAATAATATAGGCATATTTGCCTTGGCAGTCACAGCTCCTGCAGATAAGGCGTCGATAGGATTGTATGCATTTGCAATCATATACCTATCTGCATTAGGGTAAGATTCCTCTGCTATCTTCATAGCTGTCTGGTACCTATCCCTACCAGCTATTCTCTTTTTATTTGAAGCCTTGGCCTTATCTACTACACTGTTTGGTAATGAACCTGTGCCTCCAACCACATAGATTTCCTTCAAGTTCCAACTATCCAACTTGTCCTTTACAAACCTGTCTATACCATTTGACTTGGCCATTATGACAGGCAGGCCTTCCTTGGTAGCTAGAGATGATACAGTAAGTGCATCTGCTTCTTTTGAACCGTTGATCAAGACGGCTTTGTTTGAACCAGTAGCATCCTTGACCTCTTGGGCTATCATTGCAGATGTTTCATACCTAGTAGCTCCTGACAGCCTTCTAACATTGTAGCCTTTCGATTTCATATTAGTTTCTACTGAGTGTCCAACTGAAGATACTCCTCCTACTATTATCACATTTTTAGCCTTTAGCCTCTCTATTTCCCTAACCACACTATCATCAGTAGAATATGTGTCAGTAAGAAGTATAGGAGCCTTTTTTAGGTTGGCAAAGGAAGCTGATACTAGGGCATCTGCATTATTTTTGCCACTTGCTAGAACTACTGTGTCAGCAGACTTGAAGTACTTCTGACTGATTTTGGCTGATGTTGCGTACCTGTTGTTACCTGCTATCCTGCCTGTGTCTGGTTTTTTATCCTTTGAGCCTGGTTTACTAGGGTTGACACCAGAAGCGCCTGGTTTTTTACCATTTGTTCCTGGTTTACTAGGGTTGACATCAGGAGTGCCTGGTTTTTTATCCTTTGAGCCTGGTTTACTTATTGTTTTATACTTTGCTGTTACTGTTGTGTTTCCATTTACTGTAATCTTGTCTCCAACTTTTTTGGCTACGCCGTTTACTGACCAGCCTGCAAACTCTTTGCCCTGATCCGGTTTAAACGTTGGTTGAGGAAGTTGATATTCGCTGCCTTTTGTAACAGTTACAGGATCCATATTCCCACTTGCACCGGTTTCTCTCTGGAATGTTACTTTAAATTCAATTGGTTTCCAGATAGCTTTTATAACTGTGTCGCCAGTGATTGTTGTCGTTTCATTAGGTTGTTTTAAGTTTTTATCATCACCAATTTTCCAACCTGAAAATTCTTGGTCTTCATTTGGTGGTGTGAAGGTATTTTTAGCAGGAAGAATAAAGTTTTCACCACTCTTCTTGATTTTAATTATATCCTCTCCAGTTCCACCATTTGCTTTAACAGTTACTTTAAATGTCTTGGTTGCTGTGGCTGTGAATACATTGTTATTGTCTGTTGCTACAAAGTCATCTCCATTTTGGTTGTTTTTCCATACTGGATCTGCATACCCTTCGTCAGCTTGTTCGTCAATTAAATCGAAAATGGTTTTTTTCAAGACCGGGTATTTATAAGTTGAAAAATCGGTGCCCGGCTTCACCTTATATTCTTTGTAAGAAACAGGCTTGTCCTTGTCACCTTTAATTGTCTTTTTAACTTCTCCGGTGGTTTGATCTTTCTCCTCAACTTTTACGCCTTCGCCTAGTTTAAATTTAACTTCTATGGCATCAGTAGGAGCGTTTTCGTTGCTAGAAGAAGTTATAAAATCACTAACATATAAAGTTTGATTTTTAACTGTTATTGTGGAATTATCTTTAAACCTAACTTTAATGTTACCTTTAAAACCTTCTTTAATTTCACCTTTAATAATTTTTTCTCAGAAACTTTATCTGTATTTCTAGCTGTATCAGTAGCATCTTCAAATCTTGCTTCTTTAAGAAGTTCATTTATTTTTGCTTTGTTTTCTGCTGATACGGAGTCTTTGGCTTTTACGCCGTCTTTCCAGTCAACTGTATCTCCAACCCATTTTTTAATATCAACCGGGTCGAGACCTCCAAGTTCTCTAACTTGTGAAGATTCTGGTGCACCAGTACTAGGCACGTCATTTGCATTTACGACAGGTGTCAGTGATGACAACATAATCATAAGTGAAAGCAGCCCAACTGAAATTTTCTTGGAGATATTAACATTCTCCCTAAATAAATTCATAAATTTTGCTTTTAAATTCATTTTTTCCTTCTCCTCATATTTTTTATATTAACTGCGTTTTAAAATTTTTCTGTTTTATCTTATAAATATAATAGTATACAACAGTTAACTACAGTATTGTACCACAGTTTCATAGTATTTATAAATCTTTTTTGATATTATTAAAATACCGCAACTCCTCCGTACGTTACTTATCCACTATGCCTTTTTTACTTTTTACTCTTGATTCGAGCTTTTCGACAATATCCTCAAAGCCAGGACTTATTTTTCTCATCCAAAGAAAAAGTTTCCTAAGAAAAAGAAGGATGACATGATTAGATATACCTTTCCAACTTCTGATGTCTTATCTCAAATTTCTTTAATTTTATATCCTGCCTCTTTCATAGAAACAGATAATGCTGATGGTACTTTCTTTGATTCTTCCTGAATGGATTTCAGATTATTTTCTGTTTCGATGATTTCTCTTTGACGAAGTTATGACTGCGTTGATTTAATTGTAGAATTCACACCTTTTAAGGCTTTATCAAGACCGGTAGTATCTCCACCAATCTCAACAGTAATACCTTTTATTCTATTAGCCACTGTAACCCTCCTTATGTTAAATATTAATGTAGTTGCCAGACCACAATAATATTATACAAAAAGGAGGATTTTTTGATAGTTTCTCAATGCTTAAGCTACACTGACCCCCAGTCTAACTGTGGGTTTTCATTCATACAAAAAAGATTCCAGAATCTCTGTAATCCTGGAATCTTTATATCCTAGTTGTTTTTTTGAACAATTTCTAAATTATAATTTATTGGTCTGCTATAGTTAACAACTTTTACTTCTACATCTTCAAAGCCTGGAACTTTTACAATAACCTTATCACCATCATTAAGTCCAAAAATTACAAGGCCAGTAGATTTGCTATTTCCATATTCTCCTGCATAATATCCAGGTCTTTTTTCTCCGTAGTTATAAGGTAACTTGCTAAGCTTTTCTTGACCTTTTAGTACAGTGGCATTCCCTTCTCCTAAAGCCTTTAACCACTCTTTTGCGTCCTCGTTATTTTTATCTATATCTATAGATTTAGACGATCCCATTTTTAATTTAGTACTAATATTTTTAGCCGGAGAAGTTACTATTATTTCTTTTGTAGTAGTTTTTGTCTTGTCTAATACTGAAGTTGCTTTAACAGTAATTTTAGTACTAGTCTCATCACCTGCTATTGTTAAAACTCCATCATTATTTATGCTTGTATTAGGACTATTTTTTCCTTCAATTTCAAATTTAACTTTCTTATCTTCGTCTTTTAGGTTTTTCCCTTCAACAGTCGCTTTTAATTTAAGGCTTTTTCCTTTTTCTAGGCTTGTTTCAGTATTTTCGATTTTTACAGATGATACCTCTTTAAGCTTTTTAATGTTTATAAATAAAGAACCATTAAACTCTGCATCTTTTCCCCATTTAACTTCGATAGTTTCTCCATTTTTAAGTTTATCAAAGTTTAATATCTCTATATTTTCACCATTATTTTTTATCTTTCCCTCTTTTTCCTTAATAACGAGCTTATTTCCACTTTGGTCAATTATAGGATTCCTCACAAGACTATTTGTGGTAACAATATCAACTTCTTGAGAGCCCATTTCTACCGCAACTTTAAATTTGCTTCTAAGCTTTCCAATAGGCGAGGCATCAAAAATCTTGTTACGACCTAGTTTTACTTCTCTAAGATTTGCCATATCAACAAGAGGATTTATATTAGAAATTTGATTTGTTTGTAAATTCATTTCTGTTATTTCATTAAGTCCCCTTAAGAATGATATATCAGTCAATCCAGATCTAATGATTGTTAAATCATCTAGCTTTTTAAGTTTAGATATAGGAGAAAAGTCCTTTACTTTTTTTGCATTATTAATCTTAAGCTCTGTTATATTTGTTAGATTTTTTAGTACATCTAATGATTCTATATCTGGGTTGTTACCTATATCTAAATCTTCAAGATTTACTAATTTTTTCAACGGGCTTATATCTTTTATTTTATTCTCTGAAACGTGAATTTCCTTTAACTCTGTTAAGTTCTTTAAACTATCTAAACTTTCGATTTTATTCCCATTAGCTAAAAGTCTAGTCAATTTAGTTGACTTCTCTAAAGGTGATAAATCTGTTATTTGCTTATTTCCTGAAATATCAAGAAGTGTTAATTTTTCGTGATCCTTTAGAGCTTCGATAGATGAAACCTTATTATATTGAATTGATAATTCTTCAAGATCTTTACACTCCTTTAAAGGACTTATATCAGTAATTTCTCCAGTTCTATTCAAGAGTAATTTTTTTAATTTTTTTAGATTTTCAAATCCATTTATTGATTTTATTCCTTTATTTCCATATAAATCTAACTCTTCAAGTTCTGTTAAACTTCCTATTGCACTTAAATTTTCTATTTTATTATTTTTTAAAACCAGTTTTTTAAGTTTTGTGAGACCTTTAAGAGGACTTATATCTGTAAGGTATTTGTCTGTAGGGTTTTGTTCACTCTTTGCTAAATATTGATCGTCTAATTCAAGAGTTTCTAAGTTCTTACACTTTTTTAAAGGAGTTAGGTCAATGACCTCATTTCCTGTAAGATCAAGAATTGTCATATTCACAGCATATTCTAAACCTTCTAGTGACTTTATTCCTCCCCTTCTTGACTGAGTGAAATTTAGATTACAATCAAGTCCCTTTAACTGTGACATCTTTTTTTCAGTTATTTTCTGACCATCCTTGTAAATATTTTGATGCTTAAGTTGGTTTATTATAGCTTTTTTCAAAATCTCATCTTTTATATTTACTTCTTTTGAATTGTCAATATTATTTTGTGAATTTTGATTATTACTATTGTGAGTTTTATTAGTATTTTTGTTATCTTCTTTTGATTCTTCAGTATTATTAGGGTTTAGTAACTTCTTTTCCAACTCCTTAGAAAGGCTTTTTTCCCCTCCAACTAAAACTACTTTTTTAAGCCCTTGGAACTTAAATACTTCATTAGAAACGTCATTTCCATTAGTTAATAATATTGGTGCATGAAGTTTTTTTGCAAGAGGTGTTGATGCTAAAGCGTCTGCAAAAACCCTTCCAGATGCCAATACAGCAGTATCAAAATTTCCAAATTCTTTAGCTATTTGCATCGAAGTTTCATATCTATCTTTACCAGAAATTCTTTTTCCAAAAGTTTTTTTAATCGAATTTACTCCTCCAAAAGTATAAACAACATTATATTTTTGAGGAATATTTCCAGCTAAAGATCCATCAACTAAAAGTAAAGGCATTCCTTTTTGTGATAAATATGCCCCGGCGCTTAAAGCGTCTGGAAAGTCCTTTCCAGTAGCTATGGCAATATTGTTCACACCCATTTTTTCAACTATTTTAAGAGATGTTTCATATCTATCTTTACCAGCAATCCTAGATACCTTGAAGTTCTTTTTCAAATTATTTTCAAGAGTATTTGATATTGAGTTTTTACCACCTACAATAGTTATCTCAGTTATTGACTTTGATTTTAATTTATCAACATCTAAAGTCTTACCGTCACTAAGAACTATTGCAGCATTTTCTTTCCCTGCCAAAGGACCAACGGATAAAGCATCTGCAAAGATCTTCCCATTAGTCAAATATACTTTATTTGTATCCATCTTATCAAGGATATCAATGGATGTCTGATATCTATCTTTCCCATAAATTCTCTCTAAGGATAACTCTGAGGAAGATTCACTAGCATATGTATTAACTGATACTAAACTTGAAAAAGTTATAGCCGTCGCTAATAACAGTGATGTGCTTTTCTTACTGTTTTTTGTTTTTGTATTCATAATACCTCCAACCTCCAATAAAAAATTTTAGAGAATAATCTCTGCTACGATTATAAATCTAATTGATATTGATTGTCAATACTATTTTCAAAAAAATAAAAAAAGATAATAGATTTGTCTACTACCTTTTTTAAATTAAAATTTATGAATAAAAAATATCTAAATCTATCATTATTTCTCCATAATATCCGTTTTTGTGCCATACTTTTAATCCACATATGATAAATTAATTAAATTCACTAATGCTAAGTTCAATTACTTTTATTAAAGCAAAGTCAATACATATCCATCAATCAAAGCTATAAAAAAGTACATTATAAACGCACGTAAAAAAGAATCAATATGCTTTTTTGATTTTTGATAAAGGCGCTTTTCAGGGATTTTAAAAAATCTCATTCGCTTTGTATTTCTCCACCATAATAGATCAATTACAATAAGGTCAAATAAGTTCAGCGATTGCCCTAAAATAAATAATTATATCAAATTAAGCTTTTATTAGTATTGCTTTGTAAATTGGTACAAAGTTTTCATTCATACAAAAATGCCCACAACTAAAAGTTGTAGGCACCTTATATAAAGCCTTTTTACTTATTTAAATATTTTTCTCTTAGATACTTGTCCATAGCCGCAGCCGCTGTCCTACCTGCACCCATTGCAGATATAACTGTTGCAGCTCCTGTAACAGTATCTCCACCAGCATATATACCTTCTAATGAAGTAAGTCCTTCTTCATCTGCTACTATACACATTTTCTTGTTTGTTTCAAGACCTGGTGTAGTAGATGAAATTAGTGGGTTAGGTCTAGTTCCTAGTGACATGATAACCATGTCAACATCTAGTGTAAATTCTGAACCTTCAACTTCAACTGGCCTTCTTCTTCCAGATTCATCAGCTTCTCCAAGTTCCATTCTTACACATACCATACCCTTCACGTTACCGTCTTCATCAACTAGGATTTCTTTAGGATTTGTAAGTAGGTCGAACTGGATCCCCTCTTCTTTAGCGTGGTGTACTTCTTCAACTCTTGCTGGAAGTTCTGCTTCACTTCTCCTGTATACAATATGAGTATCGGCTCCTAGACGTAGTGCTGTTCTTGCAGCATCCATCGCAACGTTACCACCACCTATTACAGCCACCCTCTTACCGACTCTGATTGGAGTATCATAGTCATCTATATAGGCTTTCATTAGGTTTACTCTTGTAAGAAACTCATTAGCAGATAAGACACCGTTAGCGTTTTCACCTGGTATTCCCATAAATGAAGGAAGACCTGCACCTGATCCTATGAATACAGCCTTAAAGCCTTCATCTTCTATCATTTCATCGATTGTTATTGTTCTACCTACAACAACATTGTTTTCTATCTTAACTCCAAGTTTCTTTATAGAATTTATTTCATAGTTTACTACCTTAGACTTTGGCAGTCTGAATTCTGGTATACCATAAGTCAATACTCCGCCTGACTCATGGAAGGCTTCGAATATAGTAACATCGTAACCAAGCTTTGCAAGGTCACCAGCACATGCAAGTCCAGAAGGTCCTGAACCTACAACTCCTACCTTTATACCGTTCTTTTCTATATCACCTGTAAGATCTATATCATTTTCTCTTGACCAGTCTGCTACGAATCTTTCAAGCTTACCTATAGAAACTGGTTCATTCTTTATACCTACAACACACTTACCTTCACACTGTGATTCCTGTGGACATACTCTACCACATACAGCTGGAAGTGAACTTGATTTAGCTATTACCTTAGCAGCTTCTTCTATATTACCTTCTTTAAGTTCCTGGATAAAATCTGGAATATTTATGCTTACTGGACATCCTTCAACACATCTAGGCTTCTTACAGTTTAGACATCTTGTCGCTTCTTCCATAGCTTCTTCTTTATTGTAACCATAGCAAACTTCTTCAAAGTTAGTTGCTCTTACCTTTGGATCTTGTTCTCTTACCGCTACTTTTTCTTTAACTGGCATTAGTGCTTACCTCCTATTTTACAGTCTGGGCTAGAATGAGTTGCCCCATCAGCTTTTCTTAGAGCCTTTCTACCTTCTTCAGACTTAAACATCTGCTGTCTTTTCATTGCTTCGTCAAAGTTAACCTTCCATCCATCAAATTCTGGCCCATCAACACAGGCAAACTTGATTTCATCTCCTATACTTACACGACAGGCACCACACATACCTGTACCATCTACCATTATAGTATTTAAACTTACTATAGTAGGTATATTTAACTTCTTAGTAGCTAGACAGGCAAACTTCATCATTATCATAGGACCGATAACTATTGCTTCGTCATACTTTTTACCCTGATTAAGAACAAGATCGTCTAGCATATTAGTTACGTTTCCATGTAATCCATATGTACCATCGTCTGTACACATGTATAGGTTCTTAGCAACTGCTCTCATCTTGTCTTCATATATAATTATGTCTTTTGTTCTCGCTCCGATTATTACATCAACATCTACACCATGTTCGTGTAACCATTTAACCTGTGGATAAACTGGCGCTGCACCAACACCACCTGCTATAAATATTATATTTCTTTTCTTTAGTTCCTCTATATCTTCGTGAATAAATTCACTTGGCTGACCTAGTGGACCTACGAAATCCTTTACATATTCACCAGCTTCTAGCTTACTTAGCTTCTTACTTGAATCGCCAACTGTCTGGAATACTATTGTAACAGTGCCTCTTTCATTATCGAAATCCGCAATTGTTAAAGGAAGTCTTTCCCCCTTGTCATCTATAATGACGATAATAAACTGACCTGGTTTTGCAGATCTAGCAACTCTTGGAGCCTCTATATCCATTAGATATACAACTTCGTTAAGTTGTTTTTTCTCAACTATTTTATAGCTCATTAAACTACTCCTCCTCATAAAAAGATAACTACATTTTTTTAAAACTGCTAAATACAAAAAATAATAAGACCTGGCTTTATTATACACTATATAATAGATTATTTACAGTAATATATTGATTTTTAAAAAATATTCTTAATATATTATAGTGTTGTAATTAAAACAGCTTTATTTAGGATGCTCAAGCCCTATATTATAATAAGTGTTTAAGAAATATATATGTGGTATAATAATAGTAAATAAATATTGATGGAGGTGTTCCAGTGAAAAGATTAATTAGTATTGATGAATTTAATGAAATGAAAAAGAAAGATGATAAAATTGTAATTTTCGACTGTAGGTTTGACCTTATGAACAAAACATACGGTGTTGACTCCTACTCTAAGGGACATATTAAGGGTGCCTACTTGATGGATATTGAACACGACTTAGTTGATCCAGTATCTGAGCACGGTGGTAGACATCCTTTCAAAAAACCTGAAGATTTAAAGACTGTACTAGAAAATTTTGGTGTTGATAATGACACTACTATTATCACATATGATGACGGAGATATGCAGGGAGCAGCTAGATTAGTCTTCCAGCTAAATCAGTTGGGCATAAAAAGAGCTTTTTGCCTTGATGGTGGATTCACTGCCTACAAAGCAAATGGTGGCGAGGTTGAAACTAGCCCTAATACTCCAGTAAAATCTGATAAGGAACTAGACATAAAAATTGACAATTCTTATTTTGTAGATATGGACTATGTTAAATCTTCTCTTTATAAGGAAGGTACTCTTCTGATAGACTCCAGATCACACAATAGGTATTTAGGTCTTGAAGAACCTGTTGACAGGGTTGCCGGTCACATACCTAGTGCAAAAAACTACTTCTTTATGGATACTATGAATCTTGAAAATATACAAGACACTTCGTTTAAGTCTGACGAATTCCTTAAAGACCACTTCAAAAAACTGGACGATTACAAGGAAATAATCATATACTGTGGTTCAGGAATTTCCCTAATGGTCAATGCTCTTGCCCTTGACAAGGTTGGTATAGACTACAAAGTTTACCCAGGTAGCTACTCTGACTGGATTAGCTATCAAGATAATGATATAATGACGGGTCAAGAATAAAAATATATTAAAATTAACATTTCATGAGGCATACGGCTAAGTTTTTACGATTATAAAATAGAGCCCGTATGCCTTTTTATATTACTATGTCTTTTTAATAATTCTTTTTTCTTAAGAATATTATTCTCAACAAAAAACTTGCATTTACACTAATATTAATGTAAAATAATAACTGTAATGAAATATACTATGGGGGTATTTTGAGCATTTTTAACTACTCTGTGCCCTATAATTATTGAAATTAATGTCATTCTTTTCATTATATACAATGGAATAATACTTTATTAAAACTACTAGTCTTCAACTTATTCTTCTAGTTGAGACTTTTTAACTAAACTATACCTAGTAATCTAGGTTCTACAGGAGGAAACAATGTCTTTAAAAGAAAAGATTAACAAGAGTCTATCAAAAATCACTAATAAGAATTTAGATGGACAAGAGGGAGATAACAAAAAAACAAGAAAAATTCAAATTTATATCGGAGTCGCTGTAGTGTGCGTCATTGTTGCAGTAGGTTGTTTGGTTATATACAATAATACTAGAAAACCAGATGTGCCACAGGTTCAGACTTATATGGTGCCAGAAAATGAAAAAATATTTATTAACGGTCTTATAATACCTAGCAAGAGCAAGGAGATAGCTGGTCCAGCTAATGGCTCTACTCCAGATATAAGGGTAAGCAACGGTCAAACAGTTAAAACAGGTGATGTGCTGTATATAGTAAAGGATGAGGCTGCAATAGCTGAGATTGCTTCGATAAAAACTCAGATATCAAACTTGATAAAGGAAAAAAGATCCATGAATTCAGATGATCCAAACCTTTTCTCCATAAATAGTCAAATATCTACGCTTAACTCCAACCTATCTTTGGCTAATGCTAAAGCCTACACTAAGGTTAAGTCACCTATTGATGGTAAAGTGTACTTAAATAACGATAGTAACTCATCATCTAATTCAAATTCGTCTATAATGACTATACAGACTACTGAATATGTAATGAGTGGCCAAATAAGCGAACAGGACTTGAGCAAAGTCAAGGCAGATATGACATCTGATGTGACTATCCTATCTACTGGAGAAACTGTCAAGGCTAGAGTTAGCTCTATATCTGACAGACCTATATCTTCTGGCCCACCACGTGCTGCAGCTCCTGGAGAATCTTCTGGAGGTTCAGATATATCATTCTATGCTGTGACACTTACTTTTGACACTCAAGAAGGTATAATCGACGGCTATCATGCACAGGCAGCTATAGAAGTTAACACAGACAGGCATAAGATTCCTTCTAAGGCTATTATCAATAACGGAGATGAAGTATATGTTCTTCTTAATGTAGACGGCATATTAACTAAGGTTAATGTTGAAATAATATCTGAAGGTGATGAGTACGTTACAGTTTCTGGAAACCTAAATGAAAATGATATTGTGATCAAGAACCCTACAAAGACAATGAAGGACGGAGACCCAGTTCCAGGTACTGGAGAAAAATCTAACGCTTCCGCTTCAAAAAAGTAAAGAAGGGGTGGTAAATTTGCAAATTGAATTGAGTAATATACAAAAGTATTACAAGGTTGGTAAGGAAAAAATCCATGTATTAAAAGATTTAAATCTCCAAGTTGAGAGTGGTGAATTTTTGATGATAATGGGTAAATCAGGTAGTGGTAAGACTACCCTACTCAATGTACTTGGTTTTTTGGATAAGATAGACAAGGGTAAGTTTTATTTTAATGGTAAGGACGTCAGCAACCTTAATGAAAATCAAAGGTCTGAATACAGGTGCTCTAGTTTGGGTTATGTATTCCAGCAGTTCAACCTTATAGATACTCTTACTGTTTACCAGAATATAGAGATACCACTTGTATATAGTGGTGTTAAAGATAAGAATACTAGAAAGAATTTAATAGAGTCAAGACTTGAAGATGTTGGTCTTTTGGACAAGAAAGACGCATTCCCTAACCACCTATCAGGTGGACAAAAACAAAGAATTGCTATTGCAAGAGCCCTAGTCAATAATCCTAGCATAATATTTGCTGATGAACCGACTGGAGCCCTTGACTCTGATACAGGAAGGGATATTATGAACCTTCTAACCGACCTAAACAAGAGTGGTACAACTATAATAATGGTAACCCACGATTTGGACATGACAAAATATGCCTCAAGGGTCGTAAATTTAAAAGACGGTGTCTTTGTAGAGGGGGTTGTTTAATATGTTAACTTTAATTAAAAATTCAGCAGCCAATCTTAGAGGACACAAACTTAGACTAGTGATTGCCTTCATATGGATAATCATTGGTATAACTTCAGTAGTATTTGTAAGTGCTATGGGTAATGCTATGAGTTCAATGTTCAAGTCTACCTTCAAGTCACTTGCACCTAACACTGCAGTTATTTATTACGAAAACAAAAGCTATGACAGTAACTCTTCTACTGCTTTGATTCAGCCTTTTGTTAAATCTGATTTACAGATAATACAGGCAATCGAAGGTGTTGAAAAGGTTGAGGTTCACAACAAGCCCTTGGCAATTGCACCAGGTACAAGAGATGATGCATTCTACGGTGAAGCAAAGTACTTCGACAAGTCCACTTCCCTAGCAGTTATCGATCCTTCTGATACGAAATACAAAATCATTAAGGGTAGAGCCATTAGTGAATCTGATGAAGGTTCTAGGGTTGCAGTTATACCAGACCAAGCGGCAAAAGACCTTTTCGATGAAGAGTCTCCTATTGGTAAGGGTATTGAACTAAACAAGGTAGTCTACCAGATAGTCGGAGTAAGCGACTCTAAGAAAATATACGATGCAACGGAAAAGAAATTTAGAGACCGTACTAACTTCGATTCAGCAGAATACTATACAGTAGTTCCAAAAACATCATTTTTATTCCTTTCAGGTAAACTGGCTCAGTCAAATGATGTTCAAAATATAAAGGTAACTGTTAATGATGGCGAAAATTTAAAGGCTGTCACTGACAAAGTTATAGAATCATTAAATACTCTCCACCCTAACCTTAGTAATGGTGAGTATAAGGTTCATGACCAGTCTTCAATCCAGAAAGCTACACAAGCTATGACTAAGGGTATAGATAAATTTGTAAGAATTATCACTATAATATCTATGGTAGTCGGCGGTGTCGGCATCATGAACATCATGTACGTATCTGTCATGGAACGTGGTAAGGAAATAGGTATTAGAAGGGCCCTTGGAGCAAAACCTCGTACTATCTTGTTCCAATTCTTGGTTGAATCTGTATTTATAACATCTGTTGGTGGAGTTATGGGAGTTATTGTAGGTTATGCTATAACTATGTATTCAAGAAATTACCTACCAATAAAACCTATACCTAGCTTTAATAGTTTTCTATACTCATTTATAGCTATCGTATTAACAGGTATAATATTCGGTCTAGTGCCTGCCTACAAGGCATCCAAACTAGATCCAATAAAAATAATCTATAAATAAAATTATGAGATTAACTCTTTTGGGTTAATCTCTTTTTAAAAAGGAGAAGCTTATGAACAAAATATTGATAAAAAATGGCTTGATCATCAATCCAGCAACAAAGTTTGAGAAAATTTCAGACCTATTAATTGAAGACGGTATTGTAAAAGAAATATCTACTGAAATCTCCCCTTGCGACCAGACCCAGATAATAGACGCCAAAGGATGTGTTGTATCACCTGGTCTAATAGATATCCATGTTCACTTCAGGGACCCTGGCTTTACTCACAAGGAAGACTTGTTTACTGGATCTATGGCTGCAGCTGCTGGTGGATTTACAAGTGTCCTACTTATGGCCAATACAAATCCCAAGGTGGATTCTGTGAAAACTCTAGAATATATAAAAGAAAAAGCTAAGGATTGCCCTATAAATATATTCCAAGAAGCTGCCCTAACCCACGACTTCAAGGACAAGCTAGTAGATATGAAATCACTAAAAGATTCTGGTGCTGTAGGCTTTACAAATGATGGTGTTCCAGTCATGTCTACCAAGATCCTTCGTGAAGCTATGAAAATAGCCAAAGACCTTGATGTAATAATTGCCCTACACGAGGAGGACAACTCGCTGATTACAACACATGGTGTAAATGATGGACCTGTAGCAGAAAAACTTGGACTTGTAGGTGCTCCAAAAGCTGCTGAAGACTTGATGGTAGCAAGAGATGCTATGTTGGCATTAGAAACTGGTGCCTGTATAGATATCCAACATATCAGCTCTGGAAATTCAGTTGACTTCATTAGATATGCCAAGTCAATCGGTGTTAAAATCCTAGCAGAAGCCACTCCACACCACTTCACCTTGACAGAGGAAGACGTCTTAAAATACTCTAGCCTAGCCAAGATGAACCCACCACTTAGGACAGCAGATGACAGGGAAAAAATAATACAGGGTCTTATAGATGACACTATTGAAGTGATTGCAAGCGACCATGCCCCACATACTGATGAAGAAAAAAATGTAGAATTTAAAAAGGCTCCTAGTGGTATCATTGGACTTGAGACTGCCCTAGCCTTATCTGTTAGCCAACTAGTAAAAACCAACAGACTATCAATGTCTCATATGTTGTCCAAGCTGACTATCAACCCATCCAACTACTACAAACTTGACAGGGGTGATATATCTGTTGGTAAGGTAGCAGATATATGCATATTCAATCCCGATGAAGAATATACAGTAGAAAAATTCCACTCAAAATCTTCCAACTCTCCATTTATAGGATGGAAATTATTTGGAAAAGTGAAATATACAATATGCGGCGGTAAAATAGTATATAAGGAAAACTAATCTATAATACAGATAGATATTATCTTAAATAATACTATAATAAAAAGACAAGCAGTTAGAAATAAATCCACCTGCTTGTCTTTTACTAGTATACTATAAATTTATTAGGGTTTTGTCTACTATTTCTGCTTCATCTTCAAGATAGTCTTCCCTCATCAAATCACTAATCTTCTCTAAATTTGTATTTAACTTACTAAGTCTCTTTTTAAGAATTTCAATATTGTCTTCAGTAGAAAAATCTAAATCCTCTCCTAAAAACATAGTAAGAGTTGATGAAGTATTCAGGAGTTTAAAGGCAGTATCCTTGACTAGCTCAGCATCATAACTTTTCTCTTTGTCCTCCGCCTGCACGTACATGGCAAGAGCCAAACTAGCAAGGTCACTTGAATCCTTGATTGTACTCCTAATAAGTTGCAAAAGATCATCATTTTGGCTATCTATCATATCATAATACTTATATGTCTTATCCTTATCAGTATCTTCCATCTCATAAAATACTTCACTATCATAACCACATACTGGACATACTCCCGGTATCTCATCACCTATGTGTATATATCCGCACTCTTTACACTTATATCTTTTCATTGCTAACCCTTTCTCTAACATAATCACTATTCTATTAAATATATATCCATAATTCGAGAAATAAAACATATATAAGTCAACTTAACTAATTGATAACAATTTCTTGATTTCTTAAATAAAAATTAAGAAATTGTTATCAATTAATATTGCTATATATGTTTATTTATACTAGCATTTATAGTATAATATGGACAATGGAGGTAGTTATGAGAGATAAGAAAAGAAGAAATGTAAATATTGATTTTGAATCATCAGACAAAAAACACAAACGCAGGAAACCTAGAAAGAGAAAATCTAGAAATTTAAAGAAAATACTCCTGTTATTAATTATTGCGGTATCAGTAGCAGGCTCTATAAAGATAGGCCTTTCATATAAGCGTGATCGTCAAGCACTTCAGGCCAGAAACGAGCAAAAAAGAGCCCTAGATCGTGAGCTAGATCAGGAAGAAAAGGGTCCTGTAGTAGGACAAAGAGCTAAAGAAAAGAAATTGTATGGTGTAGATGCACAGAAGGTATGGAATTCACTTAATGCCTATGACTATGAAAATGGTGGAAAAAAAGAAGTTTTCCTTACTTTTGACGACGGCCCATCTTTGACAAACACACCTAATGTATTAAAGATATTAAAAGATAATGACGTCAAAGGAACTTTCTTTGTAATTGGTAAATCACTTAGGATGAATGGTGCCCCTCAGATATTGAAGGACGAATACGATGCTGGAATGGCAATAGCAAATCATTCATATTCACATGATTACAAGCACCTTTATCCAGGTAGAGTTCTAAATCTAGACAACTTTACTAGTGACTTCAAGAAAAATGATGAGCTTATTTCAGATGCTCTAGGTAAAAACTTTAAAACAAGAGTTATTAGATGTCCTGGTGGCCAGATATCTTGGCAGAAAACAGAACCTCTAAACAACTATCTTATCAAGAATAATATGGCTTCAATCGACTGGAATGCACTTAATTCAGATGCAGAAGGTCCAAAAAAGAATGCCGACCAACTATACGAACTTGCTGTTAAATCAAGCCAAGGTAAAAACCTTGTGGTTCTATTGATGCATGATACTTATGGTAAGGAAGAAACTGTCAAGGCTCTTGACAAGATAATTAAATATTACAAGTCTCAAGGTTACCAGTTCAAGACTCTAGTTTAACTAAATACAAAACATGCCCTTTGATAGTATATGCTCTATTAAAGGGCTATTTTATGCAAAAATATGCAAAAAAAGGATGAGTACCTGTTTATAGGAACTCATCCTTTTTTAATCATAATTTTGTAATTAAAATTATGTTGGAAACATTTTTAGTGTTCGTGCTCGTCTTCGTATTCAGGATGCTCTGCAACATAATCTAGGTATTCCTTCTCTGTTGCCTTGTATTCTTCAAGCATCTTTTCATAGTTAGGTAGGTCTGAATCTTCATCCACCTCAGTACCATTCCAATCTGTATACATCATCTGGTCACCGTTTGTAAGTATCATTCTACCTACATGCGTAGTATCATCTATCAACTCTAACTCGTCTATATTAGCATCAACAACACTCTGGTCTAGCTCGATGTCATCATCAATACACTTAATAACCATGAGTGGTAGTAAGCATCCGTCCTCATCTTCAGCTACTACTGTGATATCTAGGATACCTTCAACACCTTCTTCATATTCATCAAGTGGTGTATCTATCTCTATCATATCTTCAGGTACATTTAACTCTTGTATTAAATACTCAACTACTCTATCTTTCACTAGTTCTTTTGACATAATTATTCTCCTTTTAAAAATTCCTATCTATCAGAATATGTGCTAGTTTTATTATACCATTTACTGGTCATAAAGTCTATATGGATTAAAGGTATAATTAAGAAAATTGCCTTATTCTATATGTAAGTAAGGTGAGTATAATTATGCACTATAATGTGCTAAGGAGGAAATAAAATGAATATAATGAAAAAAATAAGTACTATTCTATGTTCGGCCCTACTAGTTTTGGCTACCGGTTCGCTTTCAAGGGCTGATTCAACTGGTGAAGTCATCTCTCTAGGAGCCAACCTTAAGCCTGCCCAAAAGGCAAGTATACTATCATACTTTGGTGTAGATGAGAACAATCCTAATATAATATATGTTAATAACCAACAGGAAAGAAAGTACCTAGCAGGAGTTGCTCCAGAGGCTCAGTTAGGTCATGTGACTATGTCTTCTTCATATGTAGTACCTACAACTAGCGGTGGCATAAATGTTAAGACATCTAATATAACATGGGTTACAAGCTCAATGATTGCATCAACTCTTTCTACAGCAGGAGTAGAAAATGCAAATGTTGTAGCTGCAGCTCCCTTCCCTGTCAGTGGTACTGGTGCCCTTACAGGAATAATCATTGGTTTTGAAAAGTCTACTGGTGGCAACCTTACTGAGACCAAGAAAAAGCTAGCCAATGAAGAGTTGGTTACAACTGGGCAACTAGCCAACCAGATAGGTCAAGAAAAGGCAACTGGCATAATCAATGATGCAAAAAAAGAAGTCATAAAAGACGACCTAAAAAATAAATCAGAAATAGAAAAAGCAGTAAAAGATGCTGCTGCAACATACAATGTCAATCTTAATACTGGTGACATAAACGTGATTGTCAACCTTCTAAAAAATATCGGTAGCCAAAACTATAACTACAATGATGTAAAAGATACCCTAAATAATGTAAGTGCAAATGTGGTATCAAAGCTTAAGGAAAATGGTGAAAATATAGATGCACAAGCTATAATAGATAAGGCCACTTCATGGCTAAAAAATAGCAAGGATGCCAATAAGTTTTTCAACCAGTTTGACGACTCTAAGCTATCAAAGGATGCAGTAGTCAGCACAACTAATGAAGCTGCTAGTTTTGCCAAGGAAAAAATATTTAATAATGCAAACAAGGCTCAAGCCTCAGGAATTTGGGAAAAGATCAAGGCTTTTATAGACTCGTTCTTTAATTAAAGTATAAATAGAAAAAAATATCTAGGTTATTGACCTAGATATTTTTTATTTATTACATTTACTCAATTTATTGCATTTAATCATTTATATACTTATTATATAATCTTTAACTAATGAACACCTATTAGAACGTTGCTACTATAGCTCCCTTATATGTATCTTCAATAAACTTCTTAACTTCTGGTGAAGTAACAGCCTTACTAAGGGCCTTAATTTTTTCACTATCCTTGTTCTCCTTCTTAACAGCTATTATGTTAGCATATGGAGAATCACTAGACTCTATAGCAATTGAATCCTTAGTAGGGTTTAATTTAGCTTCTATAGCATAGTTTGAATTGATTACTGCTAGATCAAGGTCTGGTAATGAAGTTGGTAGCTGCTCTGCACCTATTTCCTTTATAACTATGTTCTTCTTGTTTTCTGTGATATCATTTTTAGTCAATAACTTCTTATCAGCAACCTTTATAAGACCTTCTTTTGCAAGTAACTGAAGAGCTCTTGACTCATTTGTAGGGTCATTTGGAACACCAATTACAGCCTTGTCCTTTAAATCAGCAATCTTAGTAATCTTCTTTGAATATGCTCCCATAGGCTCTAAGTGTACCTTTACAGTATATGTAAGGTCTGTCTTGTTCTTAGAATTAAATTCTTCAAGGTAAGGTACGTGCTGGTAGTAGTTTGCATCTAGTGAATTATCTAATAATGCTGTATTTGGAAGTACATAGTCGTTAAATACTTTTACCTCCAATTTATATCCATCTTTTTCAAGTAATGGCTTTACAACCTTATTAAGTATCTCTGCGTGTGGGTTGGCAGTTGCTCCAACTACTATAGTCTTGTCATCTCCCTGAGACTTTCCTGAATCCTTTTTAGCTCCGCAAGCAACTAGGCCTACTGATAATACTGCAACTAATGCTAATGATAATAATTTCTTTGCTTTCATATACAATCCTCCTAATTTTTATAAATAATTTTTATGATTTCTATATATCCAAAGAGCGGTGATCGTGCACTACCACAACTCTTATAAATACCTCTTCTAAATATATCTTGTAACTGTCTCTTGTGACTGTCTTATATTTACGAATAAATTTATTTCTTCTTATTGTACTACTTTTTCTTCTTGTATAGTAAGTCTCCTGCCCACTGTATGACTTGTACTATAAGTATTAAGGCCACAACTGTATATAGGATGACATTCTTATCAAATTGCTGGTAACCATACATCAAGGCTACATTACCAAGTCCACCTGCACCAACTGCTCCAGCCATAGCTGTATATCCTAATATTGTTATAATTGCAAGTGTTATTCCAGATATTATTGATGGTGTTGCTTCTTTTAGCATGACCTTAAATATAATCTGTCTCTTAGTTGCCCCAAATGATTTGGCTGCCTCTATAAGCCCTGGATCAACTTCATTTAAAGAAGACTCTATTAGCCTAGCTATAAAGGGTGCTGAACCAATTGTTATAGGTACAAGGGCTGCAGTCTCCCCTATTGATGTACCAACTATTAACCTTGTAAGCGGTATTATAGATATAAGTAGTATAATAAATGGGAAACTCCTCACCATATTAACTACCAATCCCAAAACGCTGTAAACTGACTTATTTGGTTTTAGTCCGTCTGATTTTGTAATTACAAGCACAACGGCTATTACAAACCCTATCAGTGTTGCCAGAATTGTAGGTACAAACAACATATATACTGTCTGTAATAGTGCTGGCATAAATAATGTTGTCATATAATCACTAAAGCTCATCTTCTACCTCCTGCCATATCATATCATGTCTATTTAAATAGTCCTTTACGCTGTCTACATAACCATCTGGTATGTTTATTATCAAAGAACCAAGAATATCGTCCCTAAATTTTTCTAGTCTACCGTATATTATAGATACATCTATATTCAACTCCCTTGCCATCGAAGTTATTATAGCTTCATTTGACTTGTCGTTTGTAAATAGTAGTTTTAAATTATTACCCTGTGGCAATACTATATTATCTTCGCCTAGTAGTTTTCTTATTGCCTTGTTGCTCTTTAGAAAGACCTCTTCAGTATCACCCATCTCAATAACCCTGCCAGCATCCATAATCGCTGTCCTTGTGCAAATCTGCTTTATAACCTCCATCTGGTGAGTAACCATTATAATTGTGATCCCTAACTTTCCGCTGATTTGCCTTAGAAGTTCAAGAATAGACTTTGTAGTCTTGGGATCAAGTGCTGAAGTTGCCTCATCACACAAGAGAACCTTAGGATTCATTGTAAGAGCTCTTGCAATAGCAACTCTCTGCTTTTGCCCACCACTCAAGTTTCTTGGCTTGTCATCCTTTTTATCGAGAATACCAACAAGGTCAAGAAGTTCCTCAACCCTTGTCTTAATTTGGTCCTTGCTATAACCAAAACATTCCATAGGAAGGGCTACATTTTCAAAAACAGTTCTTCTCTCAAGTAATGAGAAATGTTGGAATATCATTCCCAGGTTTTTTCTCAAGTCCCTAAGGTCATTTTCATTTAACTTACCAACATCTGTACCATCTATTAGCACCTGACCTGACGAAAAATCCTCCAGCCTATTTATACACCTAAGAAGTGTAGACTTACCTGCACCACTATGACCTATAATACCAAAAATTTCTCCATCCTTAATAGTGATATTTATATCCTTTAAAACTTGTGTGTCACCAAAATATTTATTTACGTTTCTTATTTCTATCAACTTTATTTCTCCTTTCATAATTAAATATAAAAAATGCCTGAGTAAATAACCCAGACACAGGACTCTACTCATCTATCAGCTTTTTAGCTGCTGGAATTAGCACCTTAATCAAATCAGGTTGCCGGGTTTCATAGGGCCAGTCCCTCCACCACTCTCGATAAGAGATATTTAATTGTAATTTAGTAGCTAAATTTATGTACTAGTAATTTCTTATATCTATAATAATTCTTTATTAGTAAAAAGTCAAGAAAAAAATTAAACTTTTTATGATAATCGCAAAAAGTCTGAATTTTCCCAAGCAAACTATAAAAATTATCCACTAAATAAAGACTACATCTTGCTGACTGACTTGACTGTAATAACTAAATAAAAAATCAAGGCTATTGCTACTACAAAAATCATTCCATAGTCAGCTACCTTTAGCAAAGTAGTCATTTCTTTACCTCTTTCCTTGTCTTTTTTAAGGTTTAGTATGACACCATATAGCATAACTCCAAGACCTAGTAGGGCTGTAAGCATAGTGTAAGAAGACCTACTAACATATCTAGAATACATCCATATCAAAAATCCTAGTCCCATCACAAATGATGAATTTGACATTAGTTGTTTATCGTTCTTCTTATCAGTTTTTGTTGTAATTTTCTTATCGTAATACGCCTTAGGTTTTTTCTTGTTATTCTTTGCCATTTTATCCTCCACAATTATAAAAATATTAGTCTATTTTTATTTTATCACAATATCCAACTTATTCATATATTATTTACTAATTATAAAAGGGATGGCT
>NZ_ADJN01000062.1:0-24783 GCF_000178095.1 Peptostreptococcus anaerobius 653-L
TGTTGCGAGGAGAAAAGTCCCCTCGCAACGGATAATAAAAAGGTAGGTTGTGAACTACTGGTCTTTCCTTGCTCCAGCAACTATCTTTTCTGCTTCTGAAGAAGGAACTTCTGCATATGAATCAAACTCCATCTCAAAATATCCACGTCCCTGAGTCATTGACTTAAGGTCTATAACATACTTGAATGTCTCTCCCTGTGGAGCTAAGGCTTCTAGCACCTGCTTGCCCTTGCCATTTGATTCCATGCCAAGGATCTTACCTCTTCTCTTGTTCATATCTCCCATAACATCTCCCATATATTCTTCTGGTATAGTTATAGTAAGTTTCATAACTGGCTCAAGAAGGATAGGTTTTGCCTCTTCCATACCCTTTTTAAAGGCTATAGATGCAGCCATCTTAAAGGCCATCTCTGAAGAGTCAACATCGTGGTAAGAGCCATCATATAATACAGCCTTTATATTTGTCACAGGATATCCAGCTAATACACCCTTTAGCATTGAATCTCTTAGACCCTTTTCTACTGCCGGTACATATGACTTTGGCACTGATCCACCGAACAGTTCTTCAGTAAATTCAAATTCTTCATCTGACCTTGAGAACCTAATCTTTACATGACCATACTGACCATGACCACCAGACTGCTTCTTATGCTTTCCTTCTACATCTGAACTAGCCTTTATAGTCTCCCTATAAGGAACTTTTAGGTCTGATAGTTCAACCTCTAGGCCAAACTTGTCCTTCATCTTATTTACTAGTGTCTTTAGGTGAAGGTCTCCCTGGCCACCTATTAGAGCCTGATGTGTTTCATTATTTCTATAGTATTCAAGAGTTGGGTCTTCACCAACTAGTCTTGTTATAACAGTAGCCATCTTGTCTTCATCATTCTTGTTCTTAGGTGATATAGCATAGTAGATCTGTGGCTTAGGGAATACTATCTCTATATCAGACTGGGCATTCTTGTCTGTAGATATAAGTTTGCCTGTAGACAGTTTTGATACCTTAGTCACAACTATTATGTCTCCAGCATAGGCCTTGTCTAGTTCTATCAGTTCTCCACCTCTTATAGTATATATATTGGCTATCTTTTCTTTTGAACCATCCTCAAAATAAACCTCTGTATCCTTCTTTATCTGACCTGCCGTAACCTTTATATATGAAATTTTACCAATAAATGGATCTATGAAAGTCTTAAATACCGTTCCCTTAAACTTAGCGTCTTCATCAACAAATGATGGGTCTATATAATTTTCAAGAGAAGCCAATATCTCTGCTGTACCTACATTATTTATAGTAGAGCCTGATATTACCGGTACTATATCTCCCCTCTTAACTCCTATAGTTATTCCATTTCTTATTTCATCACGAGTAAGCTCTTGTCCCTCAAAGAATTTTTCTAAATAGTCGTCATCTGTCTCTGCAACCAATTCCATCAAGGCATCATATGACTTTTTAGCCTGGTCTACAAACTCACCTTCTAGTCCTTCATAGTCTTCAAATAGGTTATGTAGTTTAACAAACTTTCCATCTGAAAATTCTGGAGAAATCATAGGAACTATCTTGTTCTCAAACTTTTCGTCTAACATAGCTATTACGTCCTTGTATCTAGCCTTTTCATTGTCAATCTTGTTAATAAACATAATCTTAGGTATACCTTCTGTAAGCTCTAGAGCCTTCTCAGTACCTACCTGCATAGGATCTGTAGCATCGATTACTATTATAGCTGCGTCACTAGCTGCAAGAGCAGATACAACATCACCAGTAAAGTCAGTATAGCCAGGAGTATCTAGGAAGTTAAACTTGAATCCTTCATATTCAACCGGCATAAGACTCATGCTATAAGTCATCTGGACATTGTTGCTTAGCTTGGGAATCTTATTTACATTTGCTGCATGAGCAATTGTTTCAAGCAGATTAGTCTTACCACAACCACTATGACCCAAAACTGCAATATTTCTGATTTTTTCACTATTATAGACTTTCATAAGAGCACCTACCTTTTGTTTATTTTTGACTTTTCAGATATTAATAATATAAGGCATTTTTATAAAAATACTTTATATTATATTAAGAGCAAAATTTCGTTTTCAATAGATAAAATTTTGGCCTCACAAGTCAATTATTAATTTATTCTACACTCATACTCAATATTCCTTTTTATACAGTAGTGATTTTTCAAAATTTTTATACATCTATTTTTTAACAATTGCAAGCCTTAAAAGCCTCTAATAGATAATAACTATAGATCTTTTCCTAATTATTGTGTAATTTTTATCATCTTTTTATGTTTTTAAACTTAAACTCTCATATACATATGAAAAACTTTATGTATTTTGTATTTTTTTAGGTTTTTGCCTTGTTTTTTTTAAAAAATCAAGTTATAATTTAGTAAAAATCGTAAATGGAGGTATTTGTAGTGGAAAATAACCAGTTACAAAAAAATCTTGGCTTAGGCGCTGCCCTATCTACTCTAATTGGTGGAGTTATAGGTTCTGGCGTATTTTTTAAGCCTCAAGCAATTTATACTACAACAGGTGGAGCACCTGGTCTTGGTATGTTAGGTTGGGTAGTGGCAGCACTAATCACAATAGCAGCAGGACTTACGGTTGCAGAACTAGCAGTAGTTATACCAAAAACAGGTGGTATGATGATGTACATCGAGGAAGTATATGGTAAGAAAATAGGCTTCTTATCAGGTTGGGTACAGGCACTATTATTCTATCCAGGTATGATTGCAGCTCTTGCAGTTATATTCTCAGAACAGTTCGCTGTTTTATCAGGAATGGCAGCACTTAAAGTTCCATTGGCAATCGTTCTTATATTATTAGTTGCATTCCTAAACTCAATGGGCAGCAAGTCTGGATCAATAATCCAGAACATATCTACTATCTGTAAGCTTGCAGTTCTAGTTGGTCTTATAATCTTAGGATTTGTACTAGGTGAGGGCAACAACACAGTAATCACTCCAATGGCAGGCGAAGGAGTAAATGTAGCATCTGCATTCGGTCAGATACTACTTGCTATATTCTTCGCATTTGACGGATGGATGAACGTTACTGCACTTGCAGGTGAAATGAAAAACCCAGGTAAGGACCTACCAAAAGCAATCGTTGGTGGTATATCTGTTGTTGCAGCTGTTTACCTAATAATCAACGTATCTTATCTATGGGTAGCACCAGCTAGCGAACTTGCTAACTCAGTATCACCAGCCAGCCTAGTTGCTACAAGAATTCTTGGACCAGCAGGTGCCAAGGTAATAGGTGTAGGTATAATGGTATCAGTGTTCGGTGCAACAAATGCTTACCTATTCACAGGATCAAGAGTCCTATATGCTCTAGCTCAGTCTAAGCACCTACCACTATCTGAGAAGATCGGTAGCCTTAACAAGAACCAGTCACCAGCATTTGCTCTACTAGTTCTATCTCTAATAGCTGCTGTTTATGCACTTTCTGGACAGTTCAACCTACTAACTGACCTTGCAATGTTCTCGGTTTGGATATTCATAGTTCTTTCATTCCTAGCTGTTATCAAGCTAAGAAAGACTCAGCCAAACCTAGAAAGAAGCTACAAGGTGCCACTATACCCAATTATGCCAATAGTAGCTACAGCAAGTGGATTATTCGTTCTTGTTAGCCAGTTATTCAACGCTCCACTACTAGCTTGTGGATCAATTGCAATAATGTTACTAGGACTACCAGTATATTCAATCTATGAAAAGAAATTAAGCAAATAAATAAAAAGTTGTAAGCCAGTGTCTAAAGATGCTGGCTTTTTTTGTATCTGTTTTTGTACTACAAGAAGATAAAAAAAGGTTCTTTGTCAACTAGCGTTAATGAATAAAATCCGAAATTTATGCGACAGCATCTTGGATACATATAGTATCCTTGATGTTGTCTTTTTTCTTTATATGAATTTTTTTCCTTAATAGTACTCTTAATATCAAATTCTATGTTTCTATCGTAAATTTCAGTTATTTTTGCTATGATACTTGTAGATGACATGTCAATTCTCCTTTGTTATTTGGTTTTTGTCGACTTTATTATACAACGGAATTGACATGTTTTTCAATTTATTGACATATTTTCCATATAAAGAATAATAGCGCTGACAGTAACATCAAGCCTCTTAGTCTTACGACTTTGAAAGCATTTTTGTTACTATCAACGCTATATATTATAGAACCGAAATTCCTTGATAATCAGACAAAGGCGACGCAAGTATCGCAGTATGAGCTTATGCTACATAAGAATAGTAACTGGAGGATTGTTGGATAAATGATATAAAAGACCGTAGCCTGTAATATAACACTCTTATGTGATATACAAGCTACGGTTTTGTCATTGATTATTTATAGGTAAGGAAATAGTTGTAGAAAAGCCTTTATTTAATGCACTTGAAATGGAAACTGTTCCTTTATGAATAGAAATGATTTCTTTCACAAGAAGAAGTCCTAGACCATGTCGTAAATCTAACCTATTATCTGTACTTTGAAAATAATGAGGTGTCGATTGTATTTTTTGTAGTTCTTTTTCGGAAATGCCTTTTCCATTATCGCTGATTACTAATTCTAAATTATTTCTTTTTATTTCTAATCTAACTGAAATTATACAGCCGTTTTCATTATGATTAATACTGTTAGAAATAATATTTTGTATTGCTCGACATAGCAATCTTTCGTCGCCTATAATAGTGATTTGTTCTGTATTATGGTTTAAATTCAATTCAAATTCAAACTTATTATTTATATTGCTGTTTAGATATTCAGCCACAATTTCTCGTATCATTTTACATAAATGAACTGGTTTTTCTTGGTGTGGTTGCACATTATAATTTAATTGGCTTACAAGGTTTAAATCTTGAACCAAATTTTTGATTTTTACACTTTGAATTTTGATAATATTAGCTTGTTTTCTAGCATCTTCCTCAACATTTAATGAAGAAGATATTCTATCTGCATATCCCATAATCATGGAAAGGGGTGTTCGTATATCGTGTGAAACGCCACTTATCCAGTTTGCTCTTGATTGATTTTGTTTTTTTAATTGCAATGATGTTTCGTTGATACGATTTCCAATTTCTTCCAATTCTCCATTTATATTAAGTGTAACCGTTTCACCGTGTGATAGTTTATCTATTCCATTGAGTATAGGGGAAATTTTTAACATCACATTTCGTTTTGATAAGTAGTACACAATAAATAGAATGGCAATATTTGATACTAACATAATCAAAATAAGAAAGGGTGTTTTCTGTATTGCTGATAAGGGAAGATAGTTAGTCATAAATTTTGAATAGCTGTTTTTTGGATAACCTAATATTAATAAATCATTTCCTTGTTTCCATGTAAATACGGGATAATCTTCGATATACCCCTTAGAAAAGGTAGCAACATCTTGTAATGAATAGTTTAATGGTATTTCTTTTGGTAGATTGTGTTTCCAGACTACATTACCACTATCATCTATTACTATTCCCCAGATATTGTTTGTAGTTAAATCTTTTTGACATTTATCATTTAATTTATATTCTCCATTTTGAATAGTAAGGTTATTAGATACTTTTTCTAGTATTTGAACAGGATTATCCTTGCTTACACTGTTGACAGTACCATTAAAAGTCAGGAAGAAAATTAATAAATCTAAAAGCACTATAAGAATTACTACTGATAAGTATATGAAGAAATGTTTACTGATAAATTTTCCAAAACTATGCATTATTATAATCTGCTTTCCACGTTTATTTTATATCCCAATCCTTTAACAGTTATCAATGATTTTGGCTTTGAGGGGTTAATTTCAATTTTTTCTCTTATACGTCGAATATGAGCAAGGAGAGAATTTCCATATCCAAATGGGTTATCTCCCCATACAGCTTCACAAAGAGCGTCTATTGTTACAATATGATTAGCATTTCGTACAAGTGTTTCTAAAATATCATGTTCTTTTGCGGTAATAGATAAAACTTTATCATTCTTTATAACCTGTGCATTAGCTAAATCAATTTTACAATCATGTAATTCTATAAGAGAGCTATCTTTCTTATAACATCTGCGTAATACGGCATTTAGACGAAAGATAAGTTCTTTTGGCATAAAGGGTTTTGTTATATAATCGTCAGCTCCTAATCCAAAACCAGAATATTTATCTTGTATATCATCTTTTGCAGTCAAAAAAATTACTGGAATATTAGTGAAACTTCTTAGTGCGTCCATAAGCTCAAAACCGTTTCCGTCTGGAAGCATAACATCTAATATAGCTATATCTGGTTTTTCCTGTTGGCAGATTTTCAAAGCTGATTTTACACAATCAGCGGTAATAATATTAAAAAAGTTTTCATCTTCTAATATGGTAATGAGCATCCTTCTTAAACTTTCTTCATCATCAACTATCAATATTTTTTTCGATTCTAAGTATGTATCTTTCATTTGCTTGTCACACTCTCTTTATTTTTCTTTATCCTATTATAACATTCTGAAAAAAAGTTGAACAGTCATTTTCGCATTTGTAAGGTAAATGTAAGGTAGAGAGAATGTTGCTGTAATGTCGGTGTTTTATATTATAAGTAACGAGAAAGGAGTTAAAAATTATGAAAAACATGATTGAAACTAAAAATTTGACAAAAACATACAAAGAGTTTATTGCAGTAGACCACGTATCTTTACACATTGAGAAAGGTAGTATTTACGGTTTTCTCGGTCCAAATGGTGCTGGGAAATCTACGACTATGAAAATACTTTTGGGCTTGACTACACCTACTGATGGAGAATTTCAAATTGATAACATGACTTTCCCAAATGACCGTGTTCGTATTTTGAAAGAAGTTGGTTCATTTATCGAGTCTCCGTCATTCTATCCAAATTTAACAGGTAGAGAAAACCTCGATATTATTCGTAGAATTTTAGAACTTCCAGCGTCAAGTGTTGATAATGCATTAGAATTAGTAGGATTATCTGAATTTGGTAACCGCTTGGCAAAAAAATATTCTTTAGGAATGAAACAGCGTTTAGGTCTTGCTTCTGCTCTACTTGGCGAACCACCAGTTTTAATTTTAGATGAGCCAACAAATGGTTTAGATCCAGCAGGTATTCACGAAATTCGCAATCTCATTAAAACACTTCCAAAAAGATATGACTGTACGGTTCTAATTTCGTCACATATGCTGTCAGAAATTGAATTATTAGCAGACAATATTGGTATTTTAAATCATGGAAGATTATTATTTGAGGGAAGTCTTGATGATCTAAAATTGACGGCACATCAAGCTGGCTTTGAAAATGATAACTTAGAAGAAATGTTTTTATCTATGATTGATGAGGACAATGCCAATAGAAAGCAGAGGTTAAAATTATGAAGAATTTAACCGTAGAATTAAAAAAATGTAAACGTACTGGAATATTAGTGGTTTTACCGCTTGTTGGACTTCTTGGTGCATTATACGCTTTTATAAATTTTATAGTTCGTAAAGAGGTTTTGTTGAGTTTACCGCTTCCGCATATGGACGTTTTGCTGACACAACTTTATGGAATGATTATGGTTCTTAATATGTTCGGCATTATCGTGGCAACAACTTTAACATATAATATGGAGTTTCAAGGAAATGCAATTAAAAAGATGTATATGCTTCCTTTTAAGACATCATCTATTTTCAAAAATAAATTTTATATATTATTTGTTTTGCTTGCTTTTTGTATCGTCTTGCAAAATGGAGCATTGTGTATTATTGGAAATGTCTTTTTACCCAACGGAACTTTTGAGTTACTAACACTTGTCAAATATACAGGATATTGCTTTGTATCATCTTTACCTGTATTGGCATTTATGCTTTTGGTGTCATCACGATGTGAAAATATATGGTTTACATTAGGTGTTGGAGTAGCAGGTTTTTTTAGCGGTATGGCAATGTCCCTTTCAGATATATCACTATTCCTTGTCAATCCATTTGTACTGATGATGAAACCTGCGGTAGCTTCAACAGCAAGTATTGATACGGGTATTTTAATATTGGGAGTTTTTGAAACAATCATATTCTTTATGATTGGCTGGTATCTTTGCAAAATAAAGCATTATGAATAAAAGGGGGCAATCGTATGTCAATTATTGAATTGTTAAAAATAGAATTTATGAAAGTAAAAAGGTCTATGATTTTACCTTTGCTTTTAATTCCGCCTATCTTAGTTGTGATTTCTGGCGTATCTAGTATTAGTATGTATATGACGCCAGAATATACAGACGCTTGGTCGGCAATGTTCATTCAAAGTGCATTACTTTTTGGATATTATTTACTTCCATTTTCAATGGTAATTGTTTGCGTTATGATTTCCAACAGAGAAACAAAGAATAATGGTATATTAAAAATGCTTGCTTTGCCCGTCAGTAAAGGAAAACTTGCATTGGCAAAATTCTTTGTATTATTAAGTTTTTTAATGATTGAATTATTAATCTTTTTCAGTTCATTCATTATTGCAGGCATTATTGCTACTAAAATAATGAATGTGGTAGAAAATATTCCTGTTTTCTACTTACTCACATGGACATTAAAATTATTTGCAACAATGATTCCAGCTATTACTTGTATGTGGGCGATTACTGTATTATTTGAAAAAACACTATTGTCTATGGGATTAAATTTACTCTTAATAATTCCGGGGGTTTTAATTGCTAATACGCCTTTATGGTTAGTGTACCCTTATTGTTATAGCGGTTATGTCGTATCAGACGCATTACATACTGTAACAACGACGGGAACAGGAAGTATAATATCACTATTTCCGTTTGTACCGTGTGCTGTAATCATAACAGTATTTGCACTATTCGTTTCTATCAAGTGCTTTGGAAGAAAAGAAATGGGGTAATATAAAATGAAAAAAATTAAATTAAGTGTCATTTCATTAGTTATTTCTTTGTTACCATTTATCACATTATTGGTTTCTCTTTTTAAATCACCTAGCATGAGTTTATACTTCATGCTGTATATTTAGAATGTGTTAAAATTGCATATAGTATGCAGTAATAATTCAAAAGCTGTTATCGTGTGCGGTAAATAAAAAAACCGTTCCTAGATAATATACTTTTGTGCGTCTTAAAAAATAACGGGACGGTTTTGGATATAACCAGAACTGCCCTTTTTTCTTAGGAGTAAATAAGGCATAGCTCTGGTTAAAGGGAGCTATACCATGATTGCATACGGAAGAACGTTCTGCCGTTCTCAACTGAATAAATATTTCAGTCCACTATTACAATCATTACACCCTTTACAAGAATTAAAAATTCATATCAATAGAATTTATAAAACAGTCTGTTTGTGTAATTACACATTATCAGGCTGTTTTTGTTTTGTTAAAAATTTTTTTCAACTTTTTTCGGTTTCAACTTAGCAAATCACACCTGCCGTTCCCTATATGGTGCGGAAAGAGGGATAACCACTTTTCACATCGTAACGGAAAGGGGGTGAGATTGATGAAACCGTCCGACTTCCAGAAAACAGTTCAATGCCGTTTTGAAAGTTATTTGAAGAAAGTTGTCCGACATGTTGTTAAGGACTATCAGAAGAAATTAAAGCGACGACAAAAGGGAGAAACGCTTTTTATGAACTTCCAGAAACCGTTGTAGAAAATCTGGCTGTCTGGGACGACTCTATGATGAATACGGCCTGGTGGAATAGAATCCTGGTTTAAATATCTATCTAAAAAGGCCTCAAAACCATCTATATCTCTGTTATGTATAGTGTATAGAAACTCTTGATATAGGCTGTGACCAGCTGATAGCCTATCAGACAAGCTAAGTAAGTCTATTAAAATTTCTTTTGTATTAGTCCATTTTTTGTAGTGTACATACTTGCAAAATTTAACTCCGTTTAGATTAAAGTCATTCTTTAAAAGAACCTTCCAGTACCTTTTACGTCTATCAGGGACAATATCGATAATATCTCCAGTTTGGATATCACATAGGTTTACGCTCATATTTGAATCAACAGATTTCAGTGATTTAAATTCATCTATTCCAAGTACCTCTGGTAGCCGTTGTTTAAGAATAATAGCGCTGACAGTAACATCAACCCTCTTAGTCTTACGACTTTGAAAGCATTTTGTTACCATCAACGCTATATATTATAGAACCATTTTTTCTGTTTAAGTTTTATATATATGTCTATACTAAGACCCTACAGTTACTTTTTGGATATTACTCTCCCAATTCTTCTAACTGCATCAACAACTGCTTGTCTATTACCATATCGTTGACATCAACCTTGATATCTGTAACCTTACCAGCAGCCTTGGCAACTATATTTGTCTCCATCTTCATGGCCTCAATTACAATTAATGGCTGGTTTTCAGTTACTTCATCGCCCTTCTTAACAAGGATCTTGACAACCTTACCTGGTATTGATGCTCCTATCTGGTGAGGGTCATTCATGTCAGCCTTTTCTACGCTGACTACCTTACCTGAATAGTTTATATCCTTGATATCTACGTCTCTTAGCATACCGTTAAGCTCAAACGTAAGAGTTCTCATTGCATCTTCTCTTGGCTCTCCGATATCTACTAGCTTGATTGTAAGGTTCTTACCTTCCTCTATTTCAACCTCACATTCCTGACCTATATTTAGGCCGTAGAAGAATACGTCTGATTCAAGCTCACTTACATCATTGAAGTCCTTAACATGGTTGATATAGTCATCAAACACCTTTGGATATAGTGAGTAACTTAGGACCTGTCTATGAGTAGGATCCTTAATTCCTAGGTCTTCTACTAGGTGCTTTCTAATTGCATCAAAGTCTTCAGCTGGAAGAAGTGATCCTGGTCTAGCTGTGATAGCTGGTTCACCCTTTAGGACTACTTCCTGTAGAGCCTGAGGTATACCACCAACTGGCTGGCCTATCATACCCTTACAGTAGTCAACTAGTGAGTCTGGGAATGACAACTTCTTACCTTCTTCTATGATGTTTTCTTCTGTTAGGTGGTTCTTTGTCATGAATATTGCAAGGTCACCAACTACCTTAGATGATGGAGTAACCTTGATAATATCTCCAACTACCCTGTTTGCTACCTTGTAGTTTTCCTTTACTTCTTCAAACCTGTTTACAAGTCCTAGTGAGTCTGCCTGTGGCTTAAGGTTTGTATACTGACCACCTGGTATTTCAAAGTCGTATATTTCTGCGTTTGTATTAACTAGGTCACTTTCAAACTTGTAGTAGATCTTTCTAAGGTCCCTATAGTACTTACCTAGTTCATTGTAGCCGAACATATCTATCTGAGGGTCCCTATCTGTAAACTTTAGACCTTCAATCACTGAGTTTAGAGATGGCTGAGAAGTGATACCTGCCATAGATTCTAGGGCAGCATCTACTATATCTACACCTGCCTGTGAAGCCATTAGAAGTGTAGCAACACCATTACCACTTGTATCATGAGTATGTAGGTGGATTGGCACATTTACATTCTGCTTTAATGCAGTGATTAGTTCGTAGGCTGCATATGGCTTTAGTAGGCCTGCCATGTCCTTGATACCTATGATATCTGAACCTGCAGCTTCTAATTCTCTTGCCATATTTACATAGTAGTCAATTGTGTACTTTGTCTTGTCTGGGTCAAGTACATCACCTGTATAACACATGGCAGCTTCGACTATCTTTCCTGTCTTCTGGGCTATATCTATTGACTGCTTCATATTTTCAACCCAGTTTAGTGAGTCAAATATCCTGAATACGTCTATACCAGACTTTGCTGATTCCTTGATGAATTCTTCTATTACGTTGTCTGGATAGTTCTTGTAACCAACCGCATTAGAAGCTCTAAGTAGCATCTGGAAATTGATTGATGGTATAGCCTCTCTTAGCTTGTGTAGTCTATTCCATGGTGATTCTTTTAAGAATCTGTAGGCTACGTCAAATGTAGCTCCCCCCCACATTTCTAGTGAGAACATATCCTTTTGATAGTGCTCTGTTGCAGCTGCTACCTTCATCAAGTCGTATGTTCTAAGTCTAGTAGCTATTAGAGACTGGTGGGCATCTCTCATAGTTGTATCTGTAAATAATAATTTCTTTTCGTTCTTTATTTCTTTTAGATAGTCTTCCTTACCTAGTCTAAGTAATTTTTCCCTACTACCTTCAACCTGCTTGATTTCTCTCATTCTAGGTTCGTATAGGGCATCAAATTCTTTTCTTCCCTTACACTTACTTTCGTTGACAACGACATCACCAATGAACTTAAGTAGCTTAGTACCCCTATCCTTTGATTCCTTGATATCGAATAGCTGAGGGTTTTCATCTATAAAGTTTGTAGAGCACTTACCTTCTATAAACTGAGGGTCTAATAGTACGTTTACTAGGAAGCCTACATTAGTCTTTACGCCCCTTACTCTCATTTCCTTGATTGACCTTACCATCTTGTTGATAGCACCCTGGAAAGTTCTATCATATGATATAGTCTTTACTAGAAGTGAGTCATAGTATGGGCTGATAGTAGCTCCTGTAAATCCGTTACCACCATCAAGTCTGATACCTGCACCTGAGCCTGACCTATATACTTGGATCTTACCAGTATCTGGCATAAAGTTCTTCTTAGGATCTTCTGTAGTGATTCTACACTGGATAGAATATCCTCTTAACTGGATATCATCCTGCCCCTTTATATTGATTTCTGGGTCAGATAGCTTATAGCCCTGGGCTATCATTATCTGGCTCTGTACTATATCTATACCTGTAACCTGCTCAGTAACAGTATGCTCAACCTGGACTCTTGTATTCATCTCTATAAAGTAGTGGTTGCCATGCTTGTCTACTAGGAACTCAAGAGTACCAGCACTTTTATAGTTTACATGCTTGGCTATCCTTACAGCATCCTGGCATATCTTTTCCCTTATTTCAGTTGGAAGTGAAAAGGCTGGAGCATGTTCGATAATCTTCTGGTGTCTTCTCTGGACAGAACAGTCTCTTTCATATAGGTGGACGATATTTCCATATGCATCCCCTAGTATCTGAACCTCTATATGCTTAGGATCTTCTATATATTTTTCTATAAATATTATATCTTCACCAAATGCCTTTCTTGATTCACTTCTAGCGTTTTCAAATTCTATCTCTAGGTCTTCTTCACGGCGAACTATTCTCATACCTCTACCGCCACCACCATTAGATGCCTTTACCATTACAGGGTAACCTATCTCTGCGGCAACTTCCTTGGCTTCCTTGATAGTCTTTAGGGCCTTTTCTACACCCGGTATTGTAGGAACATTAGCTGCATGAGCCACTATCTTAGAATTAATCTTGTCACCCAGCTGTTCCATGATACTTGAGTCCGGACCTATAAATGTTATGCCATTCTCTTCACACTTTCTTGCAAATTCTGCATTCTCAGATAAAAATCCATAACCAGGATGTATGGCATCTACTTTCTTTCTCTTGGCAAGAGATATGATACCATCAATATCAAGATATGCATCAACTGGCCCCTTACCTTCACCTATCAAGTAAGATTCGTCTGCCTTAGTCCTAAATAGTCCGTACTTGTCTTCTTCGCTGTATATACCAACACTTCTAATCTGTAGCTCTGCACAGGCTCTAAAAATTCTTATAGCAATTTCTCCCCTGTTGGCTACCAATACTTTGTTAAACTTTTTAAGCATATATTAACCTCCACTTTATTTTTCAATTTAATACATCTATTATATACTAATCTCACTTTATTTTAAATACGTTTTCTTCAAGTTTTAATAAAATAATGAATTATATCTAAAATTCTAAATATAATTCTTTATAGAGGGATAAAAACGAACGATAATAAAGTCCTATTTTTTATATGTTGGATTTTGAGGTGGTTGTTCTAACTAGATAAGTTTTTTTGCGTATGTTTTATTATTTTACATAAAAAATGTACGCTTTTGGGTTAGAGACTTTTAAGTCTTCCAAAAGCGTACATTTATTTGTTTATATATTTTAAATTTTTAAACCAAGATCAATATCTAAGTAAATAGAGTTGATTTTATATATGGTTTTTGTAAATTAATTTATTAGATGAAAATATATTTTTGCAAGTTTTCATCATACTCTATCATTTGTTTTTAATTAATTTACAATTTTATAATATATATTAGACGTGATTTTAAACACTACTAGGTAAAACACTAGGAATACTAGGGTAACTATAAGAAGATTTTTAACCAATATTCCATAAGACCATACCCCAAATAGTCCCAACAGCCCACTCAAGACCTTAGACGCTACTGCTGTATGTACCACAGCAACAAACAATGGTATAAACAACATCCATATTATCTGAGATGATGCAGTCTTCTTGATCATATCATCTGGTAGACCGACCTTTTTCATTATCTGGTAGTTGGCCCTATCCTCATAACCCTCTGTCAACTGCTTGTAGTAGGTCACAAGCACTGTTCCGACCAAGAACATTATACCTATTAGGATACCTATAAACAAGAAACCACCATTGAAGTTATAGCCTATTTCCCTCACATCAACCTTTGTCAAAACATCCATATTATTTCTTGAAGCCACAGACTTTAGGGTCTTCGTATAGGCTGACTCATTTCTAGCCTCGCTAGAATTTTTATCTAGGTTCCACAGGGCCTCAATGTTTGTATCAATTTTATAGTTATTGACACTATAATACTTGTTTATATCGACCATTGTCTTGTAGTCCTTTACAACTATATGGTAAGCATCTATGGCATATTCTGATCCAGAATCAGATTCCCCTCTTATGACCCTGTAGTTTTTGTCTGCTATCTTAAAATGGTCATAATCCATTATCCTCTTGTTGTTTGATGTCATTAGGACCTGGTTGTCTTCTAGGCTTATATTTTTGCCCTTTGACCTATTATATGAATCTAGGGTCTCTATTAGGCCATATACAGGAAGACCTGATGGTTTTTTGCCTGACTTAGTCTTTTGTAATATATCAAGTTTAGAACCTGACTTTAACATAGGAACCAGACTAGACCTCTTTGTATATAGGCCCTTTATATCTGATTTATCAGTAACTGTTGATTTGACTAGGTCTGTCATCGACTTTTCTATCTTTATTATTTCGTCATTTGACATACTGGCTGGTATCCTGTCTTCATAGGAAATAGAGTAGTCCCTAGCAAGTTTTGAATTTACTACTCCCTCAATGCCTGAATATATTGACATTGTTGATCCTATAGTAACTATTACAGAAGTCGACATAACTGCTATCGAAGCCAAGCCCATACCGTTAGCCTTCATCCTGTACAGCATACCAGATATAGATAAGAAATTCTTTGTCTTGTAGTAAGACTCCCTCTTTTTGAGTAACTTCAATATCCATATAGAGAATGATACAAACAAGAAATATGTAGCACCTATTACCATGACTACAGCCACAAAGAAATTCTTTAAACTGTTAAGTGTACCATCTGATGCCAGGGCTAGATAGTAACCACCTGCAAGTAAAAGCACACCCAATAAAGATATGATAAACTTTGACTTAGGCTCCTTTTGACCGGCCTTTTGCTGAGCAAGTAGCTGCATAGGACTAACCGCCCTTATATTCCAACATGATATTATGTATACAGCTATAAATATAATCGCTGTAAATATAAACAGATATAGTGCAGACTTGTAGGAGAATGTATAATTCATCAATTTGACATTTACATCCTTCATAATCTTATTAAGTCCTAAAAAGCTCAATTTACCAAATACATGGCCTTCAAGCAGACTCAAAATACCTATTACAAGAAATGTAATAAATTCCTCAATAAAGATACTTTTCCTGATATGCCTAGTTTCAAGACCCAATATAGAATAAAGGGCAAATTCCTTAGACCTCCTCTTTATCAAGTACCTATTAGCATAAATAATAAACATAAAGGTAAATATAGCAACTATCAATGTACCAAAGTTGATAACCATAGGCAGGTCCTTATGCCTATGTATAACATAGTCATTGCTGACCAAGGACCTCATTATATAAAATAGGGACAACATGATACTTGATGACAGGATAAATGGCACCAACATGACCCTATTAGTCTTCATATTCTTAAGGGCAAATTTGCTGAGTATCGAATTCATCTACCTGTCACCCCCTCTGCCCATAAGCATCATAGACTGGTTGATCCTCTCCATAAATACTTCCTTGTCTTCATTTCCCTTGTATAGCTCATGGTAGACACCACCGTCCTTTATAAACAATACCCTAGATGCATATGATGCAGCCCTAAGAGAATGGGTAACCATAAGTATAGTCTGACCTCCTGCATTTATCTTAGAAAAAAGATTTAGTATCATCTCTGAAGAACCTGAATCCAAGGCTCCTGTAGGCTCATCGGCAAGGATGATCCTAGGATTCGTTATTATGGCCCTAGCTATTGCAACCCTCTGCTTTTGCCCACCAGACACTTCGTATGGATACTTTTCCAACAACTTGTCTATTCCAAGGGGTGACTTGATCTTGTTTATCTTGGCTAGCATATCCTTATGTTTCATACCTGATAGGACAAGGGGCATATATATATTGTCCCTATTTGAAAAAGTATCTAGTAGGTTAAAGTCCTGGAATACAAATCCCAGTTCATTTCTCCTAAAGGCTGCCAACTCCTTGTCCTTCATCTGACTTATATTCTTTCCTCCTATTAAGACAGACCCCTCTGTAGGTCTATCTAAACTAGCTACAATGTTTAATAGAGTCGTCTTTCCCGAACCTGACTCACCCATTATAGCTATAAATTCACCTTCGTTTACTGAGAAGTTAAGGTCAGTCAATGCCTCAACCCTAGCTCCCTTATCTCCATATATCTTTTTAACATTTTGCACTTCTAGTATTTTCATATTCTTGCTCCTCTCCTTATCTTATAGGTATATTTTAGCAAGTATTTGTAGTCTTAGCATTTATCTAAGATTACAATAGTAGGTCCCAATCTTACAAAATTGAAAGAAATCTATAATAAACTACAAAAAAACTATAATAGACTACAGGAGTCCAAAACAAACTATAGGTCCCTATAGTCCCTCTCTTTTGGAAAATCCAAAAAGAAGCTAGAACCAACCCCTAACTCAGACTCAACCCTGATATTTATGGATAGCTTGGAAGATATACTAGTCGCCAAAAACAAGCCTAGACCACTAGACTTTTGGTTGAGCCTACCATTGAATCCAGAGTAGCCCCTGTCAAATATCTTCGGTATGTCCTCAGGTCTGATACCTATACCAGTATCCCTTATTTCCAAGGAGTTTGATTCTCTATGAAATACAAACTTTACGCTTCCATTGCTGGTATACTTGGCGGCATTGGACACAAGTTGCTCCACCAATATAGACAGCCAGCTATAATCGGACACCACACTTATATCCATAGGTTTGTAGTCTATACTGATGTGGTTTGATATAAATACCATAGAATATTTCTTTAAGACCGACCTTATTATATCATCAAGGTATACACTAGTTAGGTCCATATCTGCCTGCCTATTTACAATCTTGAGGTAGGTCATGGCCATATTTGTATAGTCTTCAATATACATAAGTTCTTTTTTAAGGTCGTTTTTAAGTCTTGTATTGTCTTCATCCATCTCATCAACCAGAAGATTGGCAACTGTTATTGGAGTCTTCATCTGGTGGATCCATATAGTGTAGTAGTCCCTCATATCATTTTTTTCATTGGTCATCTTATTGATAAGTTGTTTTTTCTCAAATGTCAAATTGTCAACCTGGTCTGCCATAGATAGGCTCTTCTTATGACCTACAAGTATAAATATTAAATATGCTAGCATAAAAAATATCATTATCTCTATGGCCATATAATAGTATTCCATACCAAGGTTGGACACTTTAAAAGTAATATAAAACACCATTGAGAATAAAATAAATATAAGCAACTGAGGGTAAACCCTCCTAAGATACGAACCTAAATACCTCTTCATACTAGACACCCTCTCTCAGATAATAACCTATACCTTTTTTGGTCTCTATAAGCCCTTCAAGACCTATTTGTGACAACTTCTTTCTAAGCCTGTTTATATTGACCGCCAAAGTATTGTCGTCTATAAAGTTGTCATTTTGCCAGCACCTATCCATCAGGCTCTCCCTAGAAGCCACCCCACCCTGAGCCTTGAATAAGGACTGGGCAATTAATAACTCAGTCTTAGTCAGACTCACCTCCTGACCATCGTAGGCTATCTTGGCATCAGTTATATGTAGGTTAACTGGCCCATAGCTGATATAGTCAATGTCATTGACAAACTTGTAGGCACGTCTTAGCATAGCCTGGACCTTGGCTACAGTCACATCCATATTTAGGGGCTTGGTGATATAATCATCCCCACCAAACTGCATTGCCATCACTATATCCATATTTTCCGATTTTGAAGATATAAATATTATAGGCACCTTAGAAATCTTTCTTATCTCTTGGCACCAGTAGTAACCATTGAAAAATGGAAGGACTATATCCATAAGGACCAACTGAGGGTCAGACTCCTTGAACACATCAGTAACCTGGTCAAGTTTGTCCACAGTATCTACAGAGTATCCCCATTTTTCCAACTCATTTTTCAATATTCTCTCTATATTTTTATCATCTTCGACTATTAATATTTTCATTTTGATACCACCTTTCCACAGGTAAATAAAAAATCTCCCTATGGTAACTAATTTTACCACAGGGAGATTTATTTTTATAGCTTATTATTTAACTTTGTTCATATCATTCATAACACCTAGGATAACTGTATCTGTCACACCCATCCCCAGGTTACTTACCCTACCAAGGTTTCTGATAGTATCGTCAACGCTGATATTTACTATACCATTGATTGTGTCTGCATAGCAATCATTCTTGGCAAGTAGGGCGTTCTGTACTGCTGCTGATGCTGCTGTAGATAGCTTTAGGGCACATCCTGACTTGGCACCATCACATATCATACCAGAAAGGTCTGCTACTGCATTCTTGATTGCTCCACCTATCTGGTCAATTGATTCATCCATCAACCAAGCTATACCTGCTGTTGCACCTGTAGATGCAGCAACTCCACATCCACACATAGCTGATAGCCTACCTGTAAAGTTCTTGATATAGGCTGTAACTAGGTGGGATATAGCTAGGGCCCTAGATAGTCTCTCATCACTAATATCAAACTTTCTAGCATAGGCAACTACTGGTAGGATTGCTGTTAGACCATGGTTACCACTTCCGTTTGAACTCATTACAGGCATATCCACACCGGACATTCTAGCATCAGATGCACCTGCTGTAAGCATCATGGCATTGTTTATTACATCGTCTCCCATGATTCCTGACTCTATTGACTTTTTGATACCGTACCCTACACCTATACCTATTTTTTCCTCTAGACCAACTTCAGCCATTTTTAGGTTCATTTCTACTCCCTCAAGTAGAAATTCTAATTCACTGGCATCTATCTTTTCTATATTTCTTATCAACTCTTCTAATGTAGCATCATCCATTATAGTTCCCTTAGAAGTCTGAGCCACTACTTCCTCTTTAGTAAGTGACTTTTCTTCCTTTGCTAATAGGTCTACTAGGACCTTGCCATTCTGTTCTATATATACAAAATTGTCATGCTTTTCTCTTATAATTACCTTGGCTGAGTTATTTTCCCCCTTAAACGCAACCATGATGTAGACCTTATCTAGAGTATCTGCAGGTTCTATTGATAGGTTTCCCTCATCCATCAATGCCTCTGCCTGTCTTATCTGGTCTGGGCTAGACCCCTCTAGAACACTTAGGCCATTTTCTGACTTACCTGCAACTATACCTATGGCTGCAGCTATCTTTAGACCAAGTCTTTGAGTACCTGGTATCCCTACACACATACCATTCTTGTAGATACTTGGACTTACAAGCATGGTATTTTCGACTATTTTTTCCCCAACTAATTCCTTACACTTAGCACAAGCAAGGGCAAGAGCAACTGGTTCTGTACAACCAACAGCTGGCTTTACTTCTGCCTTTAACATTGCTACTAGCTCTTTTCTTATATCTCTCATACTTTACATCCTCCCAAAAAGCAAAAACATATTATCTATCCTCTGCCTAATATATAGCAAGTGCCATGCCAATTTTTTATTTATCTCACTTATTATTTTAAAATCCCTAAAATTTGTATACAAGCTTGATATTTAGGCATATTGCCTTATAAAATATTATGTACTAAAAATAGGCCCACAAATCCAAGCTAGATAGCATGAGATGAAGGCCTTATTTTTTTCTCAAAAAGATATTATTATTTCTCATATTGATATATATTTATATCAATATGATTCTGGTATTATTTTTTATTTTAGATTTATTCTCTCTTTTGGGACTTAGTTACTCTTTTTTAGACTTAATTAATCTTTTTGGACTTAACCTTTCTATATACTTAGTCCACCTCTATAGAGTACTTATCCATCTTCCTATAGAGTGTAGCCCTCGATATGCCTAGGGCCTTGGCTGCCAAATCCTTGTCCTTTTTGTAGTCCTTGTACTTTCTAAGGGCCTTTCTTATCTGGTCCTCTTCTAGGGATTCAATTGTCCTAATCTCCATATCTTGGTCTTCTTCCTGACTGGCAACTCTTGTCTTTTCCATAACCTGTGGGCCTATCTTCCTAAACCTTGAATAGACTAGGTTGACATCGTCTATAATACTTCCATTGGTCATGTTTATAGAGTATTCTATGACATTTTGAAGTTCTCTAATATTGCCCGGCCATGAGTATTCCTTCAAGGCAGCTATTACCCTGTCAGATACAGTTCTCACTTCCTTGCCAAGATTATGGGAGTACACATCTATCATCCTATCTACCAGTAGGGGTATATCATCCTTTCTCTCTTCTAGGCTAGGTATGAATATAGGTATTACATTGAGCCTGTAGTAGAGGTCTTCTCTAAACATACCCTCTGCTACCATATCCGCTAGATTTTTGTTGGTAGCTGATATAATCCTGACATCCACCTTTATGTTTTTGCCTCCACCGACCTTGTGGATTTCTTTTTCTTGAAGGACCCTTAATAGTTTTGCCTGTAGGTGAAGACCCATATCTCCTATCTCATCAAGGAAAATAGTACCCTTGTTGGCTATCTCAAATAGGCCTAGCTTGCCACCTTTTTTGGCACCTGTAAAGGCTCCCTCATCGTAACCAAAGAGTTCACTCTCCAGCAACTCACCTGGTATTGCGGCGCAGTTAATGGTCACAAAGGGTCCGTCTGACCTGTCGCTATGACTATGTATAGCCCTGGCGAACATCTCCTTGCCAGTACCACTCTGGCCTGTTATAAGTATTGTAGATGTAGACTTGGCTGCATTTAGGGCATCTCTTTTTACATCCATAATGGCCCTTGATTTGCCTATTATATCATCTATTGTCATCCTATGGTCTACGTTCATCCTATTGTAGGTCTGAATAGCTTCCTTATTGTCTATAAAGTCTATTACATAGCCTGACACTACTCCTCCATACCTTATCTTTGCTATGGAATATATACCACGATATGCCTTGTACTCATAATAGAACTTGTCAGAATTTCTATCTGACTTTTTAAAATCAAATAGGGTCCCAAGATCAAAAAATTCCAAGGCATCCTTGATAGACCTCCCCTGAACATCGGGTCCTACAGAGAACATCTTTGAAAACTTGTAGTTAAAGGAATCTATCCTAGCCATCTCATCCAAGGACACTACAGGTCTGTCTATACTGTTTAGGACCTGGGCTATTTTTTCTCTTTCTATATTGTATTCACTCGACTTTATCTCTGCCCTTATATTGCCTGATATTAGGTCTGCCATCTTCTCTATAAACTGGATCAATTCATCCCTAGAACTGAGTAGCTTTGTCTTTTGGACCTGGTCAAAGGCTATAAGACCTATAACCCCGTAACACTGGTTGTCTAGGATTATCGGGCAGCATACCTCTGCTTCTTCCATACAGTTACCAAGCCTGTAACAGTCCCTACACAGGTCAGACACTTTTGGATTGTCTATGATAAGGGTCTTTTTTTCCCTGTATGACTTTTTAAAGGCAGACATACCCTCTATCTTTTGACCCAACTTGTCCTTGTAAACACCCGTTCCTGCTATACGGACCATATCATCATTTACTATTGTAACGTCTATATCTAAGACTAGAGAGATAGCCTGGGCTACCTTCTCTATCTCATCCTGAATACAGTCTATATTGATTCTTTCTATTGGCATAATGCCTCCAATTCATCTACTAGCTTTGAAAATAATCCTAGAGAATCATCAACTGACTCTTTCCTTTCCATATCTACTCCTGCTGCCCTAAGCTGGTCTAGAGGATACTCAGAACCACCTGACTTTAGGAAATTGATATATCTTTCTACATTGTCACCACCCTCTAGGATCAATGAGGATAGGACTGATGCCGCTGAAAATCCTGTCGCATACTTATATACATAGAAGTTTGAGTAGAAGTGCGGTATCCTAGCCCATTCAACACCTACTAACTCATCTACCTCACAAGAATTTCCGTAGTATAGCTTGTTCAAGTCATAATATATGTCTGTAAACTCCTTGGCTGTTAGAGGATTACCCGCCTCAACGCTCTGGTGGCATATCTTTTCAAACTCTGCAAATAGGGTCTGCCTGTATACAGTAGTCCTAAACTGCTCTAGGTAGTAGTTTAGAAGGTATATCTTCTCTTCTTTATCCTTGCTATTCTTAAGTAGGTACTTTATCAATAGGGTTTCATTGACTGTAGATGCGACCTCTGCTACGAATATCTTATATGAAGAATATATGTAAGGCTGGCTAGTCCTTGAATAGTAGCTATGGATTGAATGTCCCAACTCATGTATCAGTGTAAATAGTGAATTAAGGTCATCGTTATAGCTCATCAATATATATGGATGAGAGTCATAGCTGCCCCATGAATAGGCGCCACCCTTTTTACCTTCATTCTCATATACGTCTATCCATCTCTCTGAAAATGCCCTCTTGATTAGGCCTAGGTACTCTTCTCCCATAGGCTTTAGGGCCTCTATAATTATCTCCTGAGCCTTTTTGTAAGGTATTTCCATCCTGAAATCCCTGGCCATTGGGAGATATAGGTCGTACATATGCATCTGGTCTAGTCCAAAGTACTTCTTTTTGATTCCAATGTACCTGTCAAGTGCTCCTATATTTTCATGAACCGATTCTATAAGGTTGTCATATACATCAGTAGATATATTATCACCGTGAAGCGATGCATAGATAGCTGATGGGTACTTTCTCACCCTAGCTGAAAATACCTCTGCCTTTATACCTCCAAATAGGGTTGCAGCCATGGTATTTGAGTACTTGTTATATGTAGAAAACTCTGCCTCAAAGGCTTCCTTTCTGACCCTCCTATCCTTGGACTTTATGTACTTTGAATAGTTGAAGTGGTCTACCCTAACCTTATTACCATCTTCGTCTTCTATCTCAGGAAATACCATATCTGCATATGACAGCATCTCATAAGTAGTCTCCGGTACACTTGTAAGCTCACCAACCTGGGCAAGTATCTCCTCTTCCTTCTGGCTAAGAGTGTGAGGCTTGTCCCTCAATATCTCATCAACCATCTTCTTGTAGTGGGCTATCTTGTCATCCCTCATATATGAGTCCAAAGTATCTGGGTCCATAGATATTATCTCTGGGACTATATAAGATGTAGCCCTAGAAAAATCATTAGACATCATCTCTGCCTTGGTTGCCTTAGCTTGGTTTTCATTTATCCTAGTATCCTCATGGTGCTTCATATTTGTGTAGACATAGTTGTGGGATATCCTCCTAGAAGTATCCTCCATCATCTTTAAGACCTTGTAAAAAATCTCCTTAGACTCAGATAATCTTCCCTTATAAGTCTCTATCTCCTTTATGGACTCTCCTATCTTTTCTAAGTCCTTGTCTATTGATTCAGGTCCATCATACATGGAATCTAGGTCCCACTTGAAATCATTGCTTATATCCTGTCTATTTTTTGCCATATTAAATATTTCCTTTCTTTTGTGTATTTTATATATTGTAGATTATAGTTTCTTTAAATTATCTAACAGTAAAAAAGTAATTGATAATAATTTTTAATATATATTGTTTTTACAAGATTATTTTATCACATCTAGCTTAAATTATGATATACTTTTTAAGGGGATAAATAAATGTAACTTAAAGAGAAGTCACGCACTTTTATATGAACAACACTTACTTAGTAAACTTTACTTATAGGAAGGAGTATATCTTGAAAAATAATACCAGAAAACTTGTACTTATGAGTCTCATGGTAGCCTATTCTTTGGCGCTCTACTTACTTGAGACTATAATACCCAACCCAATGATAGCGATATTTCCAGGAGCCAAACTTGGACTAAGCAATATAATAACTCTTTTGTGCCTTATAAATTTTGGATTTAAGGATACCTTTAAAATATTGAGTGTAAGAATAATATTGTCATCAATATTTGCTGGTCCTGTTTCCTACTTCCTATTCTCTATAGCTGGGGGCTACCTGAGCCTATTTGGTATGTATCTCGCTACTAGAATCAAGGATTTTTCAACTATAGGTATCAGTATATGTGGGGCCATTATGCACAATATAGGCCAGCTACTTGTTGCGAGTATTATAATAGTAAATATATCCATGCTGTCCTACCTACCATTTATGTTAGGAGCCTCACTGGCAACCGGCATATTTATTGGTTTTGTGGTCAAATTTTCAGACCCACTTCTAAAAAAACAGATTGGACAACTTACAAAATAAGCAAAAGTCTTCCCAATTTAAATCAAGGGAAGACTTTTTATTCATATAACAAAAAGACTCTAGATAAA
>NZ_ADJN01000061.1:0-1546 GCF_000178095.1 Peptostreptococcus anaerobius 653-L
GGTAAATTTGCAAAATAAATTCTAGTAAAAGATAAAAGTATAATTTAACTAGAAAAATAAGTGGTTACGAAAATAAAATATAAAATGCGTATTTGCATTTTCAATGTTTATACATATATTTTATAGAAATTTGGGCACACTAAAAAACCTTGAAATGAATAATTTTTCAAAGTAACGTAGACTCAACTAGAATTTAGTTTGAGAAAAGATATGGTATTAGTCACTAATTTATAGTATACTAACAGTGGTTGTTTTGTATATGCTTTTTTATAAGCATAGGACTTTGGATTACTTCCCTTGCAGGAATCGGTTTTATTCCTAATAGGGAAGTGATTTTTTTACCGTAGGTAAACTCAAATATTTCATAAGGTGTTTTTCCGTTGAGGCTAGCCCTAGAAATAGAGTTAACATGGGAAAAATTAAATTAATATTTTCTTGTGAAAAATTATCAAAAGAGATGCCTTTAGGGCAAATATCTCTAAATAAGGTATGATTCTTTTCGATTCGACCCTTTTGATCTGAACGCATTGGGTCACAGAAAAAAAGAGATAATTTACCATCGTTTTCGATAAAGTTTACATCGGAAAATTCAGATCCATTATCAGTTAAAACCACTGGCATTATACTATCAAAATCCAGATTATTATCACTAAATTTTTTTCTTAAACTATCAAATATTTTTGATACCTCGCTACTTCTATTAAAATCCAGTAAAAAACCAACCATAAAATTACAAAGAGTAAAATTGATGGTCATTATAGATTTGCCACCTTGTCTACCAATAACAGTATCTAATTCTACCCAGTTTTCAATACCATCATTTTTTATAAAACTTTGAAAATCTTTGTAAGTTCTTCCTTCTCTGAATTTTTTTGGAACAGATTTTCTTGGCTTGCTCTTTCTTTTTTTGAATCTTACTATTCTTGGCGCATCTAGTACAGAAGCGGATAAATAGCCTTTATTTAGATACCTATATAGGGTTGACAGGGAGACTCCTAAATTGTTATTTTGATGTATATGATATAGGTGCTGACCCTGTTTCATAGATGTAGATACGATCCGATCAAGTTCATAAAAAGAATTTTTATTAAGGGGAGTACCTTCACGAGATTCCCTTAAATTAGATTCATATTCCTTTTGTGCACGAGAGGCATGGTACAGATAGTGTGAATTATGACAATATCTCTTTTTTTTGCAACCATTGCAGACGTAAGGTGGCTTTTCCAAAAGAGTACAGTTAAACTTTTTCAAAGAACTATTTGTATTTTGTGTTGTGTTTACATCCCTTGAAAATCTATGCTTTCTGATTTCCTTTGAAATTGTACTAAGATTCCTTTTAAGATGAGCTGCGATTTGGGAGATGGAATTACCTTTTGCTAGCATGTTTTCAATCTCATGTCTTTCTTCGTAAGTAAGATGTTTGTTTTTCATAGTTGACACTCCTTTAAAAATTTTATTAACTTTTCATATTAAATTCTACCATAATATATTTTTCATGTTAAATTCTACTTTAAAGGATTTACTAGAATTTACTTTGCGAATTAAC
>NZ_ADJN01000060.1:0-19556 GCF_000178095.1 Peptostreptococcus anaerobius 653-L
ATTGACAACTAAGACTTGACACTGTCAATTGCTAAAAACATTATTGCAATAGAATATAAACCATGATATAATAATCAATATCATTTAATAATTTTACTATTATGAAAATAATAGTCAAAGTGCATTAGAAAGTATTTCTATAAAGTAGGAATGCAGATAGCATATAGTCATATTTGACTATATGTGGTTAGTATGTATATAGAGAAAAAACTGAGGTTTTATCTTTGTGTATAAATAATTCAAGGGGGTACTTTATGAAAAAAGTAGTAAGTGTGCTGCTTGCGACAACATTGGCAACAAGCAGTATGGCAGTATTACCAAAGGCTGCACTGGCTGATTCAGCCGATTCAACAGTTGAAAGGATTGGTGGAGCGAATAGGTATGAGACTTGCGCTAATATATCCAGAAAATCATTCAAGAATTCTGATGTAGCAATATTAGCATCAGGTCAGAAAGTTCAGGATGCTTTGACAAGTGGTGGTATAGCTGCAAAACTAAATGCACCATTATTACTAACAGAAAAGGATAGTTTACCAAATGTAGTAATGGATGAACTAAAAAGACTAAATGTAAAAAAAGTCATTTTTGTAGGTGGGGAAGCAACTATATCTAAGTCACTAGAAAATCAACTGGCTAATGATTTTAAAGTTGAAAGAATAAGTGGAAAAGATAGATATCAGACTTCTATCAAATTAGCAGAAGAATTAAATAAGGCTTCTAAGCTAGAAAACATTATTGTCAATGGTAACACTGCAGACGCGTTGACAGCAGGAGCAATAGCTGCTAAGCTAAACAGATCAATAATATTGACAAACGGAAAAAATTTACCAGAAGGCTCAAAATCTATAGTAGATAGTAATTCATCTAAGAATATTATAATAGGTGGATCATCTTCTATGAATATAGAAGGATTGAAGGGTGATAGGATTGCTGGTGCAGATAGGTACGAAACCTCTACTAAAATAGCGGAAAAGTACTATCAAGGGAATAGTGATAAGGTACTATTGGCCAATGGTATGAACTATATAGATGCCTTATCTGCAATCAATTTAGTACTTAATAAAAAAGCACCGGTTTTATTGACTAGAGATGGCATGCTAGATAGTAGTGTATCTAAGTATTTAGAAAAAAACGCAAAGGGTGCATACATTCTAGGTGGGGAAGATTCAATTTCAGCGAGTCTTTCTAAAAACATTGAGAAAACTATAAAAGATTCTCAGTCTAATGATCCAAAGAAGCCAGACAACAATAAACCTGGCAATAAAAAACCGGACAATAATAAGCCGGACAACAATAAACCTGGCAATAATAAGCCGGACAACAATAAACCTGGCAATAAAAAACCTGACAATCCTGTAGAATACGATGAGGTTAAGGTTTTGAAAGACGGTAAGTATGAAGTAGAAGCACCTGGTTATTCGAAAATAGAAGATGCAGGTAAAAATAATAAGTTGATTGCAATAGTTGAAGGTGGCAAGATAAAGAGCATAGAATTTGAATACCATGATACGGATATGGATATGTTTAAAAATCCTTTCAATAAGAATAAGGATAAGTTGTTTGATAAACTAAAAAATAATGGTTACTTCTTGTCTGCCGATAAGACTGATAAGTTAAGCGAGCTAAATACAATTGCAGACAAACTGTACAAAAAAATAAATAATAGCCCTGACAAATCAAGTATTGATAAAATAAATAAAGACCATGATGTTGACATAGTAACATCTGCTACATATACAACTGCGAGCTTGTACAAGGGAAGCTATGAACTTCTTAAGAAAATAAATGATGAGGCAGAAATCAAGAGGGTAGAAAAACCATCTAAGCAGGAAGAACCAAATAAAGAAAAAAAGCACGCCCTTTTATCAAAGGAAGAGTTCGCCAAACTAGATGAGAATGTAAACTACCCAGATGGAGTTTACTATGGTGACGGTTTTGGTTATATCGATAGTAAGCCAATACCACTAAAGGTTACTGTTAATAACGGTAAAATAAAAAATGTTGAGTTTGTGAGCAAGGAAGTTACAAAGGTCGTTCCAGAGGATAAGTATCCTGATGCTCCTGACGATGGTAAAGAATTTATTAAGGGTTATAATGGCGTTATAACTTTAGCTAAGGATGGTCAGATTAATAGACTAAATTACTTCTTAAAGTCAGCAAGAGATCCTGAAAGAAAAGTAGAAAGTGAAGTAAAAAAAACTGGTCAGTCACCTACACTAGATATGGTTAATGGGATATTAGATAGTATATTCTCTAAGCATGAATTTGGTTCATCAAAGCAGGCTGTAAGTGATAAACATTTTGATACAACTCTACCTCATGTACTTGGAAGAAGGATAAATTATCTAGTAAAGATTTATATGAATGAAGAGCTGGGTTATAAGTATAATGTAGATAGTATAAGTGGTGCAACTTATACTGCTACAGGAACAGCAGAAGCTATATCAAACGCTCTTAAGAAGGCAGATCCTAATGTTAATTTCACTAACTTAACTATAGCTGAAGATAATGGCTTGAAGGCTAGTTACACTGGTGGAAGTGAAATAGACTTTAACCAGATAGGCTTTAAGGCAGAAATGTTAAATAAGGGTGAGACTAGTCCTGTAAAGATACCATTTAGAGAATTTGATAAGCATGGCATAAAGTTATATTATGTTAATCATGCAAATGGTGAGCTTAAGGAAATTAAAGGTAAGCTAAGTCTAACTAAAGAAAGTTTAGGTTACGACATTAAGAAAGGACTATCATTAAGACTAATTCATGAAGCTACAAATACTGTTAAACTTGTTAAACCAATACAGATATTCGATAATACAAAGGTGATTTGTACTGTTGAAAAGGTTCAAGTAAGTGAAGCTGATAAGGATGATTGGAAAGATGTGAATGGCTTTGATGCAACACTTGATCCGACATCTAAAACATTAAACTTCAGCCAAAAACTAACAATGCCTGAAGATCTATCAAGCAAACTAAAGGGTAAAAAGGTTAAGTTTAGGCTATTAACAAGAAGAGATGATAATCATCAAGAAAAAATATTTAACTTAAAGAGTAGCGGTGAGATGGTATGGCCAGTATTTGATGCTAGTGGTTATTATTCACTAGATGTCAATAAGGAAGATTTTACATCAGATAATAAACAGTATAGGCTAGACCAGGCAGGTATTGATAATTTCAGGTTTGCCTTTACTGGAATAAAGTCTGGTGATTTTAAAGAAGCGGTTGATAAACTTGCACGCCAGAATTATGATATTAGAACAAAGACTATTAGTATAAATAAGGAAGATATAGGAAAAACTGTAGAAGAATTGGCAACTTTAGCTAGGACAAAACTTGATGCAAATGCTATAAAGGATGCATTCCAAAAGGGGCTAATGAATGAAAAAGAAAAGGCTCTATTAAATGAGGCAAATCCTATTGTTGATTATAAACAGATAGCTAGTGCAATGAAGGAAGCAGAAACTAAATCAGAAGCAAAGTTCGATGTTAAGTTTGAATTTACCGATGGTTCATCATATATGTTCAGACTTCCTGTATACTTTGATATTAAGAAGGCTGAAAGCCCTCTAAAAGTTAAGTTTGAAGAAGCTATAAATACCAAATATGTTCAATTAGTTCAAAAGTTACCAGATAGCTTTAATGGAAAAGGTGATGGTGAAAAAGAAAGGCTAGTTAATTTTGTAAAAACAAATAGCAATACAAGCCTTGAAACACTTACTAACTTAATAAGGAATACTTATGAAGACAGTAGTAGTGGCATACATATTAAGAAAGTCGAAATAGATGATAGTGAGATAGCTAAGATAAATACTAATTCAGTTGGTACATATGTGGTAAAAGTCAATGTTATGTTAGAGGGCCAGCCAGACTTAAAAGAGGATTTCAATATTACTTTTGAAGTAGTTAAATATCAAGTAGTAGGTTTCCATCCAACATTTAATAAGCCAATGTACAACAAGACTACAAAGTTGTCTTATGGACCTGATGAAATCATAAATATAGCACGTGATAATGGTCGTGTACCTAAATATTTAGGATATTGGATGACGTATTCGAAGGTATTAGGTCCTAAAGGTATGTGGAATATAGAAGAGAAAGATAATATATCTGTTAACAATCTTGACGACTTAAAGTTATTCTCTGTTGCTGTTGTAAAGGGTGATAAAGAGACTTATACACCGAGCGATACAGTAGACTTAACAAAACCAGCTAAGGATATTTTAGATGCTGATAAGCCAACTGAATTATACCTATATAACTTTGGCGAGGCTAAGAATAGTGATTATCCACAAAAGATACTTATAGGAGAATTTACTTTAAAGAAGCAATAAAGCAACAATAAATATTTGTTGAAACACTAAAGCAAATCAATACATATTCAGCAACATCATAAAAATTATCTTATGATGTTGCTGTTTTTAGTAATGCACTTAGTTAATGATTTATGATTTATATAATAATTATAATACTGGACTGTGTTTTAATTATGGAAACTATCGGAACATTGTTAACACTAGAGTTGACCGATGTTAACTTTGGGATATAAAGTTTTAAACAACTTAAAATTTGGGGAAGGAAGTGATAAGATTGGTTATAGAAATAAGCATCTTTATTATAGTAGTTTTAGCCTATTATTTCGCTGACTATATTAAAAAGTATTGCAAAGAAATATACATTGTAACTTCAGTAATTTCTTTGATGTCTATTATTCATACAATCTATCTCTTGAATGGATATAGTATTAACTATGTGGTAGGACTAAAACAATTTATGAGAGCTATAGATTCTGGTGCAATGGGAGGAGCGTTCTTCATCTTGGTCATGTATATGGGTGTTTTTGATATGAAGTATAAAATATCAAAAAGATTGAGGATGAATAGGGGAGAATTGTCTATTATTGCATGCATCTTTACTCTACCTCATAATATACATTACTTTTTTGCATTTTTATTAAATAGCAAAAATATTGTCAAAATGACTGGAATTCCACTATGGACAAACTTAATGATGTTTAGTGCCGGTGTATTTGCAATAGGAATAATGTTGCCACTATTTGTGACATCATTTAGATTAATAAGAAAAAAAATGACAGGCAAGAAATGGAAAAGCTTGCAAGAATTTGCATATATTTTTTATGCCATGGTTTTTGTACAGGTTTTAATGGTTTATATAGCAAAGCCATCATCACTTGTTAGAAATGTGAATTTAATTTTCTATTGTCTTGTTTTCATGTCATATACTATCTTCAAGCTTAAGATAATTATAGACAAAAAATATACAGCTAAAAAAGCCAGTTTAGCTGTAAAGTAGGATATATTAGCAGATTATGTGTTTAATATAACTGTTATAAAGATGGAGTGAAATTAAATTATACTTGGAGGTGTGTAATGGAAAAGAAAAATATGATAATAACTGCTGCAATATCTTTCTTGTTAGTCGTTGCAATAGTAATGGGGACAAGTATAAGTAAAAATAAGGTGGCAAGAAACGATAGTTCACCATCAAATAGAGTGCAAAGTGAGGATAATAAAGGTGATACATCTAATTCACCTGCAAATGACGATAGCAGTGGAAGCGATGTAGAACCGGGAAAGAAACCTAGTTCAAATAATGATTCAAGTTCTAATTCTAATTCATCGAGTTCAAAATATAAGGATGGAGAATATACAGGAAGTGCTCCTGGCTATCATGGGGATGTTAAGGTAAGTGTCAGGGTAGAGGGAGGACAAATTAAAGATATTCTTATTGTGGAAAATTCCGATGATGCAGAATACTTTGAAAAGGCTAGATCGTTGATATCCGACATAGTAAGTAAGCAAAGTACAGATGTATCAGTTGTTAGTGGTGCGACTTATAGTTCCAATGGGATTATAGGTGCAGTTAATAACGCATTGGCTAGTGGAGGAAATTAATGAGTAAAAATATCAATAAGCTTATACTTATAAGTATAATAATGTCAGTATTTATTGGTGTTACCGGCTATAGCCTAGGGATGAGTTTAGGAAAAAATTCCATAGTAAAACAGCCTTTGCCAATTGATAATAATATGGCAAAAAATGACGAAAAAAAGGATACTGATAAAGTTGAAGATAAAAATACTAGTGGTAAAAGCTCTAGTTCAGATACTGGTAGAACTTCAAAAAGTGATAATAAAAACAGTAAAAACAAAAATTCAAGTAGTGGCTCGAGCAGTGGTAGGAGTTCAAGGGGTGGAAGTAGTAGTTCTGCCAGTTCTGCCAACACAAGCATACCTAGTAAGTTAAAAGATGGTGTATACTATGGTTCGGCAAAGGGCTATGGCGGTGAAATCAAAGCGAAGGTTACAGTTTCTAATGGCAAGATATCCGATATAAAGATTGAAAACCATTCAGAAACACCTGAATACTATGATAGGTGTTCAGGAATTATACCTAATATTATTTCTTCACAATCAACCAATGTAGATGGGGTAAGTGGTGCTACATTTACGAGTAATGGTATAAAATCAGCTGTTGCAAATGCACTAAAAAATGCTGGGGCAAGTACAGGTTCAGCTTCTGGTGGAGGAAGTGGTGCAGGTGATGAACAATCTGCAGAGAAACCTAACAAGTCAGCTGATAAGGAAGAAATAAAGAAATTAAAGAAGCAAATCGAAGAATTACAAAATTCTAATGATGTAAGTGGAAAGTTAAAAGATGGAAAATATGAAGGTACAGGTACTGGATTTAAAAGCACTATAAAAGTAGAGGTAGAAGTAAAGGGTGGCAAAATCAAATCAATTAAGGTAATCGAAAATGGAGATGACCATGATTATTTCGAAAAGGCTAAGACATTGATGCAATCAATAATTTCTAAACAAACTACTAAGGTAGACTCAGTTTCTGGAGCAACCTTCTCTTCTAATGGTATAAAATCGGCAGTTAGGTCAGCCCTTAAAAAGGCGGGTTCAGCTTCTGAAGGTGATAATAGTGAAGAACTTAATAAGCAACTTTCTAAGATACGAGAAGAAAATAGCAATTTAAGTGGATTACTAAAGTCTTTGAATAATAAGATAGAAGAATTACAGAATTCCAATGATACAACTGGAAAACTCAAAGATGGAAAATATGAGGGTTCTGGGGTTGGATTTAAGAGTACTATAAAGGTAGAGGTAGAAATAAAGGGTGGTAAAATCGAATCAATTAAGGTAATCGAAAATGGAGATGACCATGATTATTTCGAAAAAGCTAAGGCCTTGATACAATCAATAATTTCTAATCAGAGTACAAAAGTAGATTCGATTTCAGGTGCAACATTTTCTTCTAATGGCATAAAATCAGCAGTTAGAGCTGCCCTAAAAAAGGCGAGCTCGACCTCTGAAGGTGATAATAGTGAAGAGCTGAATCAAGAACTTTCTAAGATGCGAGAAGAAAATAAAAAACTAAATGAATTAATAAAGACTTTGAATAATAAGATAGAGAAACTTGAAAGGGAATCTCAAAATGCGAGTCCGAAGGCTTACAAGGATGGCAACTACACAGGCGTAAATACTTATGTATTGGATGTAGATGGTACAGAAAGAAGTTTAAGTGTGGATGTTCAAATATCTGATGGGAAAATTAAAAATATAAGTGTAATTTCTATAAAACCTATTAAAAATGGTGATGCTATTTTTATAGACAAAGCTAAAGAGGGAACAATCCCAAATATAATAGAAAAGAATACTACAAGCGTTGATGCTGTATCTGGAGCTACATACACATCTAATGGAATCAAGGATGCAGTTAATGATGCCTTGAAGAAGGCAGTGAATCCATCTGATAATACTGATAGTAAGGATTTAATAAACAAATTAAAGCAAGCCATAGAAGATAAAGAAAAAGCAGAAAAAGAAAAGAAAACACTTGAGACTGAAAATACAAGTTTGAAAGAACAAAATACTTCTCTAATGTCTAAAATTGAAGAGTTACAGAAGAAGATAAAGGAGATTACTTCTAGTATACCTTCTACAACCAAGGCTATACATGAAAATATCATGTCAACTTTAAATGGTATAATGGGTACAGAAAAAGTAAAAACTAATTAAAAAAGATTTGCGAGTGTATGTAATTTTTTCTGTAAATTAGCCTTATATGGCTAATCCGCCAATTAGGCAGTTAAAAAATAAATATTTGATTATTGGGAAGGCTGGTGAAAATCCAACCTCCCTTTAATTTATAATATTACTTAATTTTTTGCATGTGATAGGTTGTAAAATTAAATGTGACACCGTAAATTGCAATAATAAGTTAACACTGTCTAATAATGACGTGAATATTGACAGACAGTAAAATAAGGCGTATCATTCTAATTAAGAAGACAAATCAAAAGGAGTGTGTAGTCATGAGAATAGCAGTAACATATGATAGTGGAACAATTTTCCAACATTTCGGACATACAGAGAATTTTAAGGTATATGATGTAGAAGACAAGAAGATAGTAGCTGAAGAAGTCCTTGCTACTAATGGTCAGGGACATGGCGCTTTGGCAGGCTTTCTAGCTGATGCAAAGGTTGATATTCTAATTTGTGGTGGTATCGGCGGTGGTGCCCAGTCTGCTCTTACAGAAGCAGGTATCAAGTTATATGGAGGTGCTTCTGGAAATGCTGATGAAGCTGTAAAGGCACTTTTGGCAGATAGACTAGTTTATAATTCAGATGTTAAGTGTAGTCATCATGAACATGGACATGGTGAAGGACATAAGTGTGGAGACCATGGACACGAAGGTCATAGTTGCCACTAAATAAAGTATATAAAAATTAATCAATAAAAAATGCCCTCCTTGCTCTTTTTTAAGCAATGGGGCATTTGTAGGTATTGAATACACAAAATATTTATTTGATATTTTTAGAATGGGGCAAAGCTGTTAGTAAACCATGAGTTTTCTGTAGCTAGCTTGATTTCCTGATCAAAGGAGTCTCTATGCTGGATTTCCCATTTAGCCAATACTTCCAATAATTTTTTTGCATTTGGGTCTTCAACGTTTTCCGCTGCCTTTTCATAAAATGTAGCAAAATCATTCTCCATAGCATATGCCATTCTTAGGATAGGCAAGTCTTCAACTGTAGAATCAAAGTTCATGTCCTTGATATCTCTTTCGTTAATCTTAAATATGTCTTCTCCACCCTTAAGGTCTAAACTTTCAAAGTCGTCAAATTCTTTGCCATCCTGTATTTTCTTTAGTTCTTTTTCTAGGATTTCATAGTGATCATCTTCCATCTCTGCTAATTGAGTAAATATTTCCTTGTTTGATTCTGCCTTCACCTTAGACATATATGTCTTATAAAATTCTTCAGCAGTTTTTTCCATGTTCATTGCGTACTTTAGTATTTCTTCGTATTTTGTAGCCTGCATAGTTAATTACCTCCTATATATAAATTATTACTATATTAGTCTTATACCCTATGAATACGTTTTTAACAAGTATTTTAGACAGATAGAATTATCATGATAATACTATATTTGTATTATAAGGTAAAGTGATGAAGTATATTCAAACATTGTACCTTTTATATTGATATGCTTATAAAAACACTGAAAATGTAAGAAAAAACCTTATTTTATAATTTTACAGTTTAAAATCAACTATATATGGGTATTATATTAATATTATTTATTTCAATTTAAAAGTTTTAATTTGTTTTAGTGGTGTTTACCAACATAGCGTTTAAAGTGAGATTTACCAATGTAGTTTTTAGTTTAAGAATTTTAAATCAAGATTTAAATATCATTGTGGAATATAAAATAATTTTTTAGGAGGCCAAAGATGATAGAATATAAGAATATTTCAAAAAAGTATCCAAACGGGAAGATGGCAGTTAGAGATGTTAATATAAAATTTGACAAGGGAGAATTTGTTTGTTTTATAGGAACATCAGGTAGTGGTAAGACTACGCTTATGAGAATGATAAATCGTATGTTAGATCCAACGAGTGGCGAACTGACTATAGATGGTAAGAATGTAAAAGATTTCAATGAGGTAGAACTTAGGAGAAAGATTGGATATGTAATTCAGCAGATAGGTCTGATGCCGCATATGACAATCTATGAAAATATAACTATGGTTCCAAAGCTTTTGAAATGGTCAAATGAAAAGAGAAGAGAGGTAGCAGAGAAACTGATTAAGATGGTTGAATTACCAGAGAGTTTCTTAGATAGGTACCCTTCAGAACTGTCTGGTGGTCAGCAACAGAGAATAGGTGTAATTAGGGCTCTTGCAGCAGATCAGGATATAGTACTAATGGATGAGCCTTTTGGTGCCTTGGACCCATTGACTAGGGAGTCACTTCAGTCCGTAGTAAAAAATCTACAGAAGAAGATGGGTAAGACATTTGTATTTGTAACACATGACATGGATGAGGCTATAAAGCTAGCAGACAAGATAGCCATAATGGATAAAGGAGAGTTAGTTCAGTTTGACACTGTTGAAAATATACTTCTTAATCCTGCTAATGATTTCGTAAAGAATATGATCGGTGAAGAGAGATTGTCTGAAGCGCAGTTTGATATGAATACTGTTGAAAGTATAATGCTGAAGAATCCAATAAAGATTAATATTAATTCAAATCTTAGAACAGCTATAAATATGATGCACAACAACAGGGTAGATACCCTATTCGTTGTTGATGATAATGAGGTTTTACTAGGAGCCCTAGATGCCTTTGCCCTAAGAAATGTGGATTACAAGTTGGGTGTATCTATAAGTGACAGGATTAAAAGAGCAGATGCCATACCGGTAGATACAAAGATCAAGGCAGCCCTTTACTATATAAATGACCTACAGCATAGGAACCTTCCTGTAATAGATGATGAGGGAAGACTAGTTGGTCTGATAACAAGAGCTGCTATGGTGGATTGTTTATACCACAACTTCTGGAGCGACTATGAGCCGGAGGATTCAGGTGTTGTTGTTACAGATGGGTATGTAGCAGAAGATAATGATGAAGTTAGGTAGGTGGTAGTATGTTACAGTTTTTAAGCGAAAATGGAACTAACCTGCTTATAAAAATAGGTGAACATCTTACTATATCTATGGTAGCCCTAGTGCTTGGAGTATTGGTTGCAGTTCCCCTAGGTGTAGTTATAACTAAGAATAAGATGGTTGCAAAGATTGTAATGTCAATAGCTTCAGTTCTACAGACAATACCATCACTTGCCCTACTAGCTATAATGGTGCCCCTATTTGGTGTAGGAAAGGTACCAGCTATAATAGCTATTTTTATCTATTCATTACTACCTATACTTAGGAATACAGTTTTAGGTATGATGAGTGTAGATGATAATGTCCTAGATGCAGCTAAGGGAATGGGTATGACTTTCTTCCAGATTATTAAAGACATACAGATTAAGCTTGCAGCCCCAGTGATAATGTCTGGTGTTAGGTTATCGGCTGTATATGTAATAGCATGGACGACTCTAGCCTCATATGTAGGAGCAGGTGGACTAGGAGACTTTATATTTACAGGTCTTACCCTATTTAATGTTCCTATGATAATATTGGGGGCAGTGCCTGTTACTATTATGGCACTTATCATGGACCTTGTCCTTAGTAGACTTGAAAAGGCAGTGAAGCCTAGGACTGAGTCAAAGAGCAAAAAAGATAATGATAGCGACGATAAAGATAAAATAGAAAATGGAAATGGTATTAAAAATAAAAATGGACAAAAAAATAAGAGTGAAAATAAAATTGTAAGTAGGTCTAATACAAAAAAGGCTATTATAGCATTCTTGGCAATATTTTCATCACTTACTCTTACAGCTTGCTCATTGCCAGGTCTTGGTGGAGAGGCGAGTAAGGGTGATATAGTGATTGCTGGTGGAAGTACAGCCGAAAGACAGATTATTACAGAAATTCAAAAGCAGATGATTGAGCATTACAATCCAAAACAGAAGGTAAGTGTAATAAACAATCTTTCATCAGCTATGTTGGTATTCCAGACTTTAAACGGTGGATATGCTAATATAGGATCAGCCATGTATACAGGAACAACTCTTACTGGTGAGCTTGGTATGAAACCTACAACAGATCCCGAAGAGGCACTAGAGAAGGTAATAAAGGGGTATAATGACAAGTTCAATCTTATCTGGATGCCTACATATGGGTTTGAAAATACATATGCCTTTATGGTTAAAAAAGAATTTGCTGAAAAGCATAATCTAAATAAGGTCAGCGATCTAAAACCAATTGCCAAAGATTTAAAGGCAGGTGTAGATACGAGTTGGATCCAGAGAAAGGGAGACGGCTATCAGGCATTTAAGGACAAGTATAAGTTTGATTTTGATTCAGTATTACCAATGGATGTAGGCTTGGTATACAGTGCTGTAAATAGCGGGAAGATGGATGTGGTACTTGGTTACTCTACAGATGGTAGGATAAATTCATACGGTCTAAAAGTACTAGAAGATGATATGAGGATATTCCCACCATATGATGCCAGTCCAATAATCAGCAAAAAGACAGTAGATGAGCATCCTGAAGTAGTAGACGTTCTCTTAAAGTTAGAGGGCAGTATCACTAGTGAAACTATGCAGAAACTAAATGCTCAATGTGATGGAGAAAAGATTGAGGCTAAATTAGTAGCCAAGAAATTCTTGCAGGACAATAATTACTTTGAGTACAAAAAGGTGAATCCACTAAAGAAGAGACCAATTTACAAGGATATGTTTGAAGATAGTTCTAAAAAGTAAGTTGAAAACGAATAGGATGTGATTTTATGAAAGAACTAATACAGTATTACCAGGTCAATGGATCAATAGTGTTTGAACAGTTTATCAGGCACTTTTTGATATCTATATATGGAGTATTATATGCCTGCTTGGTTGCAATACCTCTGGGCATGTATATAACAAGGAGTAGGAGGTTATCTGCCTTGACTATAGGTATAGCCAATGTGATACAAACGATACCATCTCTTGCCCTACTGTCTATATTGATGGTAGCCATGGGACTTGGTACTAACACAGTTGTAGCAACGGTATTTCTTTATTCCTTGCTACCGATATTAAAGAATACTTGTACAGGACTTAGCAATATAAACGAAAATCTACTCGATGTTGCTAAGGGAATGGGTATGACTAACTTTCAGGTAATGATGAAGGTCAAGATGCCACTGGCCTTGTCAGTTATAATGGGTGGCATTAGAAATGCCCTAGTCCTAGCAGTTGGTATAGCGACTATAGGTACCTTTATAGGTGCTGGTGGGCTTGGAGATATAATATCGAGAGGTATATCAGTCAGCGATGGTAGTGCTATTATATGGGCAGGTACAATACCTACAGCTCTTATGGCAGTTATATTTGATATAGCTCTTGCAGGACTGGAAAAGAAGTTTACAAATTATTCTTCTTAATTTAATAATATACTAGTATCGACCACCAAACTTAGGTGATATATTAAATCGACCTCCCAAGTTAGATCATGAATCTAATGAAAGGGAGGTTGTTTTTTGTGTTTATTTCTATAATCATAAATCATGGATAAGATCAATAATAATATATCATATTTGGAAAATAAAGAAAAATTGAATAAGATATTAAGTCATGGGTAAAATACTAGTGAGTGAAAGATAATAATTATAAAATGATAATTATTATCAAATGCATTTTCGAATACAGGTGGACGAAAAATTATTATTTAAGGAGGACAAGAGATATGTCAATATTAACAGAAAAGAGATATAAATTATTTATAGATGGTCAGTGGCTTGATTCATCAGACAATACTACACTTAGGACAACAAATCCTGCAAATGGAGAATTTTTGGCAGAGATAGCAGATGCAACAAATGAAGATGTAGATAGGGCTGTTAAGGCAGCTAGGAAAGCGTTTGAGACATGGTCACAGACTACTACAGCTCAAAGGGCTGACATATTGGACAGGATAGCAGCTAGGATAGAAGAGAATGCAGAATTTTTGGCTACAGTTGAAACGATGGATAACGGAAAACCTATTCGTGAGACAAAGAATGTTGATATACCACTTGCAGCAGATCACTTCAAGTATTTTGCTGGCGTAATCAGGTCAGAAGAGGGTTCAGCCAACATGCTTGATGGCAATAAGTTGAGTATAGTACTTAGAGAGCCTATAGGGGTTGTTGGTCAGATAGTACCATGGAATTTCCCATTCTTGATGGCGGCTTGGAAACTAGCTCCAGTAATAGCAGCAGGAGATACAACAATACTTAAGCCGTCTAGTTCTACATCTCTTTCAATACTTGAGCTTATGAAGATAATAGAAGATTTGATACCAGCTGGCGTAATAAATATAGTCACAGGTAAGGGATCTAGGTCAGGTGACTACCTGGTCCAGCATGAGGGAATAGACAAGCTTGCATTTACAGGCTCTACAGAAGTAGGTAGAAATATAGGTATAGAGGCAGCCAAGAGAATAATACCTGCTACATTAGAGCTTGGTGGAAAGTCTGCCAACATATTCTTCGACGATTGTGATATAGAGCAGGCCCTTGATGGTGTGCAGTTAGGTATCCTATTCAATCAGGGACAGGTTTGCTGTGCTGGATCTAGAATATTTGTTCAAGAAGGAATATATGACGAATTCGTTGAGAAGGCTATAGAGAGATTTAAAAATGTCAAGGTTGGAGACCCACTTGACGAATCAACTCAGATGGGCGCCCAGGTCAATGTTAGACAGGCAGAAAAAATCCTTGGCTACGTAGAAAATGGTAAGAAAGAAGGAGCTAGGGTTGCAGTTGGTGGACAGAGAGCTTGCAAGACCCAGTATTCAGGAGGAGCCTTTGTTGAACCGACATTGCTTGTAGATGTTACAAACGATATGGCTATAGCCCAGGAGGAAATATTTGGACCAGTTGGCGTAGTTATAAAGTTTAAGGATGCTGATGATGTTGTTAGGATGGCAAACCAGTCAGTATATGGTCTAGGCGGTGGTGTCTACACTAAGAATATAGATACAGCCCTTGATGTTGCTAGAAGGGTCAAGACTGGTAGAATTTGGGTCAATACATACAACCAGATACCAGCAGGAGCTCCATTTGGTGGAATCAAGCAGTCTGGTATAGGCAGAGAGACTCACAAGATGATACTAGACAGTTACACTCAGGCAAAAAATATAATGATAGATCTTACAGGTAAGGGAAGTGGATTCTATTAAGAATTTCTAGTTAAATAAAATATATAGAGGCGTTCGAATTGATATTTAGGCTACTTGGAAAATGAGTACAAAAAAGCCATGGATATACACGAATAATATTTTATACTTGGAGGAAAATATATTGTATTTTCCTCCTTATATTTTAAAATAATAAAAAAATACCCTTGTAACTTACAAAAAAAGTGATATAATGTTATTTGGTCATGATTAATTGCTAATGATTGGCTGAAAACACGAACAAAAATATAGTGAGTTCTATCCATCAAACTGATGGGGAAAAGGGGTATTTATGAAAAAGTACGATATTATTATTGCAGGAGCTGGTGCTGGTGGAGTCTTTATGGCCTATGAACTATCAAAGGCTAATGTTGACGCCAAGATTTTGATGATCGATAAGGGGGCCAAGCTTGAAAGAAGAGTCTGTCCTATTAAGGCTGGCAAGACTCAAACGTGTGTGAAATGTTCACCATGTCATATCATGAACGGTTACGGTGGTGCAGGAACACTTTCTGACGGTAAATATAATATAACTACTCAATTTGGTGGAGATTTACACAAGTATGTTGGTGAAAAAGAGGCCATGGACCTTATGGAGTATGTTGATGAAGTTCTTTGCTCAATGGGTGGAGCTGATGCAAAGCTATACTCAACTGCAAGCTCAGATTTAAAGACGAAGTGTCTACAGAATGATCTTCACTTACTGGAAGCCAAGGTAAGACATCTTGGAACAGACAGGAATGTAAGGATACTAGGAAAGATATTTGATTATATAGAAGAAAAAATAGATATGGATTACCTAACTACAATTGAGGAAGTAGACAGGTTAGAAGATGGTAGATTCAAAGTTATAACAAACAAGGGTGAGTACGAGTGTAAGGACCTAGTGTTGGCAACTGGACGTTCTGGATCTAAGTGGATGTCTACTATATGTGATAAATTCCATATCAACCAAACAAAAAACAGGGTGGATATAGGTGTAAGAGTTGAGTTGCCTGCAGAGGTGTTCAAGCATATAACAGATGATGTATATGAGGGTAAGATAGTATACAAGACAAAACAGTACAATGACCTTGTTAGAACATTCTGTATGAACCCATACGGAGAAGTCGTATCTGAAAACACAAATGGAATAGTAACTGTAAATGGTCATTCATATTCAGACCCAGCACTTCACACAGAAAATACAAACTTTGCCCTATTGGTTTCAAACCAGTTTACGGAGCCATTTAGAGATTCAAACGAATATGGTGAGTCTATAGCAAGGTTGTCTAATATGCTAGGCGGTGGAGTTCTTCTTCAGAGATTTGGAGACCTTGTAAAAGGTAGAAGGTCTAGTGAGAGAAGGATGGAAAAATGTTTTACAAGGCAGACATTAAATGCAACTGCTGGTGATTTAAGTCTTGTAATACCAAAGAGACAGTTGGACTCAATAATAGAAATGATATACGCCTTGGACAAGATAGCTCCAGGTACAGCTAATGAAGATACATTACTATATGGTGTAGAGGTCAAGTTCTACAATTCAAAGGTTGAGGTAGACAAAAACCTAGAGACATCAGTTCCAGGCCTATATGCTATAGGTGATGGTTCAGGAGTGACTCATTCCCTATCTCAGGCATCCGCATCTGGTGTATATGTAGCTAGGATATTGGCTAACAGGTATTCTAAGTAGATACTCATGGCTAGAAATATCCTAATAGTACTTTTTAAATTAGCGAAAATATAGTATCATTATATTAGAGGTTAGACATTAATTTAAATTTTAAATATATTGAAAGAGAGAATAATATGACAAGAAATATTGGTACAGTAGCTCGTGGTGTTCGTTGCCCGATTATTCGTCAGGGAGATGACTTATCTGAAATGGTAGTAAATTCAGTTATAGAGGCAGCAAAAACTGATGGATTTGAACTAGGTGATAGGGATGTAATAGGTATAACAGAATCAATAGTTGCAAGAAGCCAGGGAAACTATGCTTCTATATCAGCTATTGGTCAGGATGTTAAAAACAAATTAGGTGGAGAAACAGTTGGAGTAATATTCCCAATTTTATCTCGTAATAGATTTGCAATATGCCTAAAGGGTATAGCTCTTGGTGCAAAGAAGGTAGTATTGATGCTTTCATATCCTAGAGACGAGGTTGGTAACCAGTTATTGACTGAAGATCAGCTGGAAGAAAAGGGAGTAGATCCATATTCAACAGTTCTTTCACTTGAAGAATATAGGAATCTTTTTGGAGAAAATATTCACCCATTTACTGGTGTAGACTATGTGGATTATTACTCAGAAGTTGTAAGATCAGCTGGAGCTGAGGTAGAGATAGTATTTGCCAACCATGCAGTTGAAATATTGAACTACACAACTAATGTAATAAACTGTGATATCCATACTAGGAGAAGAACAAGCAGAATCCTTAAGGACAAGGGTGCTAAGGTATATGGAATGGATGAAATCTTAAATGAATCAGTAGATGGAAGTGGATTTAACACTAAGTATGGTCTACTTGGATCAAACAAGTCTACAGAGGACAGTGTAAAGTTGTTCCCAAATGACTGTATGGACCTAGTATACGATATACAGAAGAAGCTATTAGAAAAGACAGGCAAGCATATAGAAGTCATGGTATACGGAGATGGAGCCTTCAAGGATCCAGTTGGACAGATTTGGGAGCTTGCTGACCCAGTTGTATCACCAGCCTACACAGATGGACTTGAGGGCACACCAAACGAATTGAAGTTAAAGTATCTAGCAGACAATGACTTCAACGATTTGTCAGGCCAGGCCTTAAAGGATGCTATATCTGATAGGATAAAGGCAAAGGATGAATCATTAGTTGGTAAGATGGAGTCAGAGGGTACTACACCAAGAAGACTAACTGACCTTATTGGATCACTTTGTGACCTAACAAGTGGATCAGGAGACAAGGGTACTCCAATAGTTCTTGTTCAGGGATATTTTGATAACTATACAAATAACTAATAAAAGTTGAGTGCACTTAAGTATGTGTACTAGCAAATAAAGAATTTAGTATTAAAGCAACAAGTATTTAGGAGGGTAAGTAAATGGCAAAAATATTGATAAGTCCGAGCAAGTATATACAGGGTCCTGGAGAATTAAGCAATCTAGGTACCTATGCTGAAAATCTAGGTAAAAAAGCCTTGGTTATAATCAGTGAATCAGGCTACAAAAGAGTTGGAAAGGGTATAGAGTCAGGCTTTGAGAAATCGTCTGCAGATGTAGAGTTTTGCTACTTCAATGGTGAATGTTCATCTCAGGAAGTTGATAGGATAATAGAAAAGTATATCAATAATGGAGAGTGTGACATGATATTTGGTGTAGGTGGTGGAAAGATAGCCGATACAGCCAAGGCAGTTGGTTACTATACTAAAAAACCAGTTGGTGTATGTCCAACAGTTGCATCTTCAGATGCTCCATGTAGTGCTCTTTCTGTTTTATATACTGAAGATGGAGTATTTGATAAGTACCTATTTTTACCTAAGAATCCAGACATAGTAATGATGGATACAGATGTAATATCAAAGTCACCTGTAAGACTTACTGTTTCTGGTATTGGAGACGCTCTTGCAACATACTTTGAAGCTAGAGCATGTAAGGCTAGTGGGGCTGTATCATGTGCAGGTGGTACTATAACACAGGCTGCTATGGCTCTTGCTGAATTGTGCTTAAATACACTACTATCTGAAGGTTTTAAGGCAAAAGTCGCTCTTGAGGCAGGAGTTGTGACTGAATCTGTCGAAAAGTTAATAGAGGCCAATACATTACTAAGTGGTCTAGGATTTGAGTCAGGTGGACTTGCTGGAGCTCATGCTATCCATAACGGTCTTACTGCTCTTGAAGAGGCCCACAATATGTATCACGGTGAGAAGGTTGCCTTTGGAACTTGTGTACAGCTTATATTAGAAGATGCTCCTTTGGAAGAAATAGAAGAAATATATAATTTCTGTATAGAGATGGGACTACCTGTAACTCTAGAAGAATTGGGTGTTACAGACTTATCTGAGGATAGGTTGATGGAAGTTGCTAGACTTGCATGTTCTCCTGATGACACTATACACAATATGCCATTCGAAGTTAACGAAAAGAAGGTATACAGTGCAATTATCGCTGCTGATAATATGGGAAGGAAGTATTTAGGCAAATAATCGAGAATTAGGAGGTAATAAAATGTCAAATGTAGAGTCAACAAAATACAGGTGTAGACCATGTGGTTACGTTTACGATCCAGAAAAGGGTGTGCCTGAATATGGGATTGAACCAGGAATCAAGTTTGAAGATCTTCCAGATGACTGGGTATGTCCTAAGTGTGCTGCCAGTAGGTGGATGTTTGAAAAAGTTGAATAGAATAGATTTTTATTAAAGACTATATAAAACAANAANAGTAGTAGTAGTCGTTACGTTTTACGTTTTTACGTTTT